>DASQVB010000116.1:0-21640 GCA_035640975.1 Pseudonocardiaceae bacterium | reverse complement strand
CCATAGGAGAGATCCCCGACGGGAGCGCGAAGCCCGTAGTCAGACATTCCGCGGACGCTTCACAACGATCGGGGAACTACACGACCACAACCAGGCGCCAGGTTAGCACTACCGGCGTCGCAACGAGCGCGCGACGTTGCGTTAGATCGGTTGCAACGCGGGTTTGATGTTGGCGTAGTGGTGGAAGACGTTCTCTGGTCGTACTTGGCCTTGATCTGGGCCAGAGGTTGTCCACAGCCAAGCCGTATCGCGGCGTCAGCCACCCCATTCCGCCACCCAGCGTGAGACCGCCCACCCCCGTGTGGCTGACGGTCCCGGATGGCACCGCCAGGCCGTGTACCTGGGTGGCTGCGTCCAGATCGGCCAGAGTTGCGCCGCCGCCGACCGCATGCGGCGCGTCGCCGGATCGACCGTGACTTGGCGGATCGGGCTGAGGTCGATCGTCACTCCGTCGTCGCAGACCGCGGTGCCCGCGGTGTTGTGGAAACCCCGCGTACCGAGATCTTCGAGGTACGTTGCCGAGCGAACCCGATGGCCGCGGCGACATCAGCAGCGCTACGGCAGTGCGCGATCACCGCCGGGTACCGGTTGATCTCACCGTTCCACGCTGAGCGTGCCTCGTCGTAGCCGTCATCTCCGCGGGTCAGCGTAGGACCAGACAAGTCCGCGCGGAACGCCTCGATATCGATCATCCCGGCCATGAGAACGCCCCACTGTCGGCGTGCGATCCCCCATGGGCGTGACGGTACGCCGGACGCGCCCGCCCCGGTATACGTCGGACAGCCACACTGCGTGACTACAGGTCAAGCTGCCGCTGAGCCGTCCGGCGGTGCGGCCGGAAACCCATCGTCTCGTTGATCGAAGACCATGTACGGGTTGTTGTCAGCGTTGCAGGTCTCGATCACCCCGCTGCTCGGGGCGCTGCGCGCAAGGTTGGCCACCGCGACTTCACGAAGACCAGGAGTCGGGCGGGTCGACGAATGCCTGTCCCAACTCCCGGGCCAGGGTCAGCGCCCGCGGGGCCCAGCCCGGGGTCGCGCCGGCCAGCCCGCAGGACGGGGTGGGCAGGCAGTGCTGAGCGAGTAACGCGCGGTCGAAGCCGAGCCGATCCACCAGCGCCAGCGCGGACCGGGCCAGATCAATAAGAGTGGGCGGCACTCCAGGCTCCATCGCGGGCACCAGCCCAAGCAGCACCGATGCCCCAGAGTCCCATGCTTCACCGAGAGCATCGACGGTGGCTCGCGGCGCGCCGGCAAGCAGTTCGGCGTCGACGGCCAGCGCGTCGGTCCCGGCGCTGCGCAGCAGAGCCAACGGTGGCCGCGGGGCACAGCAGTGCACTATTCGCGGCACTGGCAGCGCGTCGAGGACTCCGCGCAGCAGCTCAACGGCCACGCTGTCAGGCACTGCAGGCACGGTGCCGTACCCGGACGGGGTGGGTACGCTGCCGACGAGCACCGCGGGCAGCCCCGGTTCGTCCAGCTGGACGACTACTTTCGCCCCCAGTCGGCGGGACACCTCCGTCACGTGCGCTCGCAGCCCTTCGGCCAGTGACGCGGCGAACTCTCGTAGCGCGCCGGGGTCGGTGAGCACCTTGTGCCCGCTGCGCAACTCCACCTCGGCGGCCAGCGTCCACGGCCCGGCGGCCTGCACCTTGACCACCTCCGGCCGGGCCCCGGCGGCTTGGACCGCCTCCTCGAGCACATCCAGATCGATACGCAAGAGATCGACGCCACGGCGGTGGTCACCACCGGGCCGGGCGGTAACCCGATATCCGGAGGGCACCAGCTCGACGGCGAGATCGACGAGCAGCGCCGCGGTGCGGCCGATCAGGTCTGCCCCGGCACCCCTATCGGGCAGCTCCGGCAGGTGGGGTAGATCGGGCAGCTCGCCGATCACGGTGCGGGCAGCCTCGAGGGCATCGGTACCGGGCATCGAGCCGATCCCGGTGGCGCTGCCGGGGGGCCAGGGAGGTTGGTCAGTCACCGGGAATTTCTACCAGGTGCCGGAGTCCGGAATCTCCGTAGTATGCCGCGACCCTGCTACGTATTCGAAAAACAGCTCCGCGCCTAGGTGGTCCATCTGTAAGAGTTAGGTGCGACTACTCATTGCCACACGACATTACCGTTGGCACGGTATGTGATGGCGTATCAGTAATTCTCACCGACGAGGTGTTTTCGTGCCCGGGACCACCTCGACCATCTTCCCTAGGAGGATTTGATGTCTGACACAGCGAACTTTGCCGAGTTCGACGAACAGCACGTGGAGCTGCTACCAGCCCGTACCGTCCTGTCGATGTTCAGCGCCGGCGACGGCGGCGTCGGCAGCGACGGCAGCGACGGCGTCGGGTCGTTCGGCATGAAGATACTCGGCATGGAGATTCCCCCCGGCGGCGGTAACGGCATCGGCAGCGCGGGCGAAAGCGCCAATGGCTGACGGTGCTTCTGGCATGTCCTAGCAGGGCCAATACCAGCATCTGCCAAGGAGGGGTGGCCACATTCCGGCCGCCCCTCTTGGGTCCAGCTGGTAACAGCTCCATGACTAGGTAGTCGGCCTGCAGAAGATAGGTGCAAGTACCGATTGCCACAAGACATTACCGGTGGGCACAGTATCTGATGCGAATCAGCAATTCAACGGTCGAGATGTTCTCCGTGCCCGGGACTACATCGGCCGCATTCCTAGGAGGATTCGATGTCTAACACAGTCAGTTTCGTTGAGCTCGACAGCCAGCACGTGGAGCTGCTGCCAGCCCGTACCGTCCTGTCGATGTTCAGCGTGCAAATACCCATTGGCGACGCCGACAGCACCACCACCAGCAACGGCCCCAACCCCGGCGGCGACGCCGGTGCCCTCGTCACCGGCCTCAGCGGCTTTGGCGGTATGAACTCGGGCGAAGCGGGCAGCAACACTGCGGGCAGTTCTGGAGCCGAAAACAGCTGAGGTGGGAAGAGCACGGTTCAACCAGTGGCTGTGATGGTGGCGCTGCCGAGCACGACGTCACCACCGGCGTCGGGACGGTACAGCGCGACGGCCTGACCGGGGGCCACCCCGCGCAGTGACTGTCGCAGCTGGACCAGCACGCCACCGTCAACGGCCTCGGCCACGGCGCTGGCACATCCACCGTGCGCCCGGACCTGCGCGACGCACTCCACGGGGCCTTCCGGTACACCTGCCGTCCATACCGGACGGTCGGCCTCGATCACGTTGACCGCAAGACGCCGGACTGATCCCACCCGCACGGTCGAAGTCACCGGTTCGAGCGCAAGAACGAACCGGGGGCGACCGTCGGGCGCCGGCCGCTCCAATCCCAACCCGTGGCGCTGGCCAACGGTGAAGCCATGCACTCCGTCATGGTGCCCGAGGACCTCACCGGTCTGCTCGTCGACCATCTCGCCGGGCCGGGACCCCAGCCGGTCGGCGAGGAAGGCGCGAGTATCACCGGAGGGAATGAAGCAGATGTCGTGACTGTCCGGCTTGTCCGCGATGGCCAGCCCGCGCTGAGCGGCCTCGGCCCGGATACCGGCCTTCGGGGTGTCGCCGATCGGGAACAGCGCGTGGGCCAGTTGGCCCTCGGTGAGCACGGCGAGCACGTAGGACTGGTCCTTGCCGGCGTCCACCGCCCGGCGCAGCACGCTGTGCCCCTGGACGCAGGACAACCGCGCGTAGTGGCCGGTGCAGACCGCGTCGAAGCCCAGGTCCAACGCGCGATCCAGCAGTGCGGCGAACTTGATCCGCTCATTGCATCGCAGGCACGGGTTGGGGGTACGGCCTGCGGCGTACTCAGCGACGAAGTCGTCCACCACGTCGGCGGTGAACCGCTGCGCGAAGTCCCAGACATAGAACGGGATGTCGATGTTGTCGGCGACCCGGCGAGCATCCGCGGCATCCTCCTTGGTGCAGCACCCCCGGGCGCCGGTGCGCAGCGTGCCGGGTTGTGCCGACAGCGCCAAGTGCACGCCAACGACCTCATGTCCGGCATCCACCGCGCGGGCAGCCGCGACCGAGGAGTCCACCCCGCCACTCATCGCAGCCAGAACCTTCACGATGCCCTGGCCCGTCGGACCCCCGCTCCGCGAGCCCGGGTGACCACCGGCTCGATGGCGTCGAGCACGTCGGCTACGTCCTGCGGCGTGGAGGTGTGTCCGAGGGAGAAGCGCAGCGAGCCCCGCGCGGCGGCTGGCGAGGCACCCATCGCGAGGAGAACATGCGAGGGCTGCGCCACACCAGCAGTGCAGGCAGCTCCCGTCGAGCATTCAATGCCCCGAGCGTCGAGCAGCATCAGCAGCGAGTCGCCCTCGCAGCCGGGGAAGGTGAGATGGGCATTGCCCGGCAACCGTGAGGGGCTGCCGTCGATCACACCGTCGCCCGAGTCCCCGTTGAGCACTGCATCGGGGACTTTGGCGACGATCCCGTCCACTAGTTCGTCACGCAGCTTGCCCAGCCGGATCGCACTGCGCGGCTGCGCGGCCACCGCGTGGCGGATCGCGGTGGCCAGCCCGACGATCGCCGGGACGTCCAACGTGCCCGAACGCACATCACGCTCCTGGCCGCCGCCGTGCAGTAGTGGCGTGGCTGCGACCTGCCGGCCCAATAACAACACCCCGGCGCCGTAGGGTCCACCGACCTTGTGCCCGGTCAGCGTCATCGCCGCGGTAGCGGACCTGCCGAAATGCACCGGCAGCTGGCCCACCGCCTGGACCGCGTCGGTGTGCAGCGGCACCCCGTACTCGGCGGCCACCTCGGCCAACTCGTGCACCCGTGCCACGGTGCCGACTTCATTGTTCGCCCACATCACGCTCACCAGCGCGACAGAGCTCGGATCGCGAACCAGCGCGGCCCGCAGCGTCTCAGGATGCACCCGGCCGTCGGCATCCACCGGCAGCCACACCACTTCGGCGCCCTCATGCTCGGCCAACCAGGAGACCGCGTCGAGCACAGCGTGATGCTCGACGGCGGAAGCGAGCACCCGGTTGCGGCGCGGGTCAGCGGCACGCCGCTGCCAGAACATCCCCTTGACGGCGAGGTTGTCACCCTCCGTGCCACCCCCGGTGAACACCACTTCCGAGGGGCGGGCACCCAGCGCATCAGCGATGCTCTCCCGGCTTTCCTCGACGGTGCGACGGGCTCGGCGGCCGGAACCATGCAATGACGAGGCGTTGCCCAGGGTGGACAACGCCTGGCTCATCGCTGCTACCGCCTCCGGCAGCATCGGCGTCGTGGCGGCGTGGTCGAGGTAGGTCATCGAGACACCAGCGTAAACGGCACCCGCCGTGACTGCGTTCTGGGGACAGACTGCACTAACAGGCTGCGAATTACCGCAGTCTGTGCCCAGAACGCGGTTCCGGAGGACCACAGCTCGACCCCGAGCTGGCGGCATGACACACCGAGCAGGAAAGCACGGCACACCGGGCAGGAGAGCCGGACATGCGGGGGCGTTAGGTTTTGCGCTTGGTGACTGCCTCGGTTAGTTGCGGCGCAATGGCGAACAGATCGCCCACCACACCGAAGTCGGCGATCTCGAAGATCGGCGCCTCCGGATCCTTGTTGACCGCGACGATCGTCTTGGACGTCTGCATTCCGGCGCGGTGTTGGATGGCGCCGGAGATGCCGAGCGCAACGTAGAGCTGCGGAGAGACTGTCTTGCCGGTCTGCCCGACCTGGAATTGATGCGGGTAGTAGCCGGAGTCGACCGCAGCCCGGGACGCCCCGACGGCTGCACCGAGTGAATCGGCGAGCTTCTCGACTACTTGGAAGTTGTCCGCCGAGCCGACACCCCGGCCACCGGAGACCACCACGCTGGCCTCGGCGAGCTCCGGGCGGTCGCCGCCCTCGATGGGCCGACGCTCAATGATCTTCGCTGCCCGCACCGCACTCACTGCGGGTACCTCGACAGTCTGTTCAGCAGCCGCACCCTGAGCCTCGATCGCGTCGATCGAACCGGGCCGGATTGTGATCACCGCCACCGCAGTGGTGGCCTTGGACTTGGCCAGGTAGGAGCCGCCGAACACCGAATGCGTGGCGGTGCCGTCGTCGGCCAGGTCGACGGCGTCGGAGAGCAGGCCCGATCCGGTGCGTACGGCGAGTTTACCCGCGATCTCCTTACCGTCCGGCGAGGAAGCGATCAACACGGCGATCGACTGGGCCGACTCAACGAGCGCCGTCAGCACACCGACGGCAGGAGCGGTGAGGTAGTTGTCCACCTCGTCTGATTCCGCGACGTAGACCTTGGCTGCACCGTAGGCCGCCAACCTGTCCTTGAGCTTGCTCGCGGTACCAGGCGTGCCGACCACTACAGCCGACGGCTCACCCAGTTTCGCCGCAGCGGTGAGCAGCTCGGCGGTGACCTTCTTGATGTCGCCCGCGGAGTGCTCGACGAGTACCAGTACCTCTGCCATGACTGGAGTTCTCCCCTCCGGAGGTCAGATCAGCTTCTCACCGACGAGGTAGTCGGCGAGCTTGGCCGCCCCATCACCCTCGTCGGTGACGACCTGCCCGCCCTCGCGCGGCGGGCGTGGCGTGGACTCGGTCACCGTGGACGTCGCGTTGGCCAGCCCGACATCACTGGGCTCGATACCCACATCGGCCAGCGACAACGTGCTGACCGGCTTCTTCTTCGCAGCCATGATGCCTTTGAACGACGGGTAGCGCGGCTCGTTGATCTTCTCGTGCACACTGACCAGCGCAGGCAGATCGGCTTGCAGGACCGTGATCGCGTCGTTGGTCTCCCGTTCGACGGTCACGGTGCGGCCCTCGACGGTGACGTTGCGGGCGTGGGTCAGCTCCGGTATGCCGAGCACATCGGCGACCATCGCCGGGACGGCGCCGATGGTGCCGTCGGTGGCTTCGTTGCCGGTCAGGATCAGGTCGACATCGCCGAGGGTGCTGATGACCTTGGCCAGTGCCCTCGCGGTCTGGACCGCGCAGGAACCGTGCAACGCCTCGTCAGACAGGTGCACCGCCTGGTCCGCACCCATCGACAGTGCCTTGCGGATGGCGTCGGTGGCCCGCTCGGGACCCATGGTGACGACGGTGACCACACCCTCGTCCGTCTCCTTGATCTTGAGTGCCTCCTCGACCGTGCGCTCGTTGATCTCGTCCAGGACGAGGTCCGCCGAGCTGCGTTCAAGGGTGTGATCGGAGTCAGCCAGCTTGCGTTCGGACCAGGTGTCCGGTACCTGCTTGATCAGGACGACGATGTTCATGGTGCCCCTCGACCTCCCGCCGGCTCTAGACCTGACCACTCATTCTGCAAGGTTACCGGTCGGTAGCTCCAGGCGCACCGAGACCGTTCAGTGAGCCGCCTTGGCCTGCAGGCCTGCGAGGATGATGTCCAGGCCGTGGTCGAATCTTCCCGGCCGGTGCACCCCGCTGAGGTGTGGGCTCACAGCCTGGATAGAGGGAATCTGCTCGGGCGGAAGCGCTGCGTAGTACCCGATCTCGTCTTGTGATGCCGCGTCGCGAAGGGGAACGATGTGGCCAATTTGGTGAAAGCCCACGGTGTAGGTGTAAAGGGCAAAGAAGGCGTCAGCCGCGTCAGCCGGCGAAAGTCCTCCCTGAAGGAGAAGTTCGATGGTCCGATCAATGACCAACAGGCCGTGTGGGCCGATCCGGACCCGGGCGCTGTAGACCCGGGCCAGCTGATGGTGGGCGGCCAACGCCTGGTGGTAGCTATGCACCAGCGCGCGTAGCTGGGTCACCCAGTCACCTTCGGTGGCAGCACAGTCCACCTCGCCGAGCATCAGGTCCACCATGAGGTCGACCAACTCGTCCTTGTCTCGCACATGGTTGTACAGGGCCATCGGCGAAACCTCTAGTTCGGTGGCGAGCGCTCGCATGGTCAAGGCGGCAAGGCCCTTATCGTCAACAAGTTGCAGAGCGGCCCGCACAATCCGGGGGCGAGACAACGGCAGCGGCCGCGTGTAGTCCTTACTGGGGTCGACATCGACCCAGGCTGGCTGGCCGGGGCGGACACGAGAAGTACTCGACTGATCGTTCAACGATGATCCCTTCTCGTACCCCACTACCCGCTGGAGTCAGACAACGTACAGGTGTACACCCGTTTGGGCGATGGCGACGTCTCCACCACCCTCCAGACTGTACGCGTCGAGGACAACGTACTGGGAATGTACAGTGTACAGCCAACTATGAGGTTGTGCTGATGAGGGCGCTGCCGTCAACCGTAAGGAGATGCCGTGACCGAACCGTCGCCGCCCGTTCAGAATCCGCTGACGATGGTGATGAAGGCGAAGTCCCCGGAAGACTACGCAGCCCTTCGACAGACCATCGACCACCTGCAGTCGCTACCACCGGACCAGAACCCGATCACGCTAGCGCTGAATAAGATCGCTACCGTACACTTCGCCAGGTTTGCGTTTCTGGACAACGGCCAACTCGCGGTGATCACCTCCTACGACGGTGACTTCGAGGTTTACATCAACGAGTTCATCAACGAAATCGGCGACGTATTCAACATTCTTATGGGACACGTGGAAAACGGTCCTCCGTTGCCGATACAGACTTATCGCCAGGAGTTCCTGAACTATATCCGTGCCCACGACTTTCGCTGTGTGGGGACGTTTTACAGCGCGTACCCCGATCGGACAGTACTCGACATACTCAGCGCGGCCAGCGCCTCGCGCTGATCACCTGAAAGGAGATGGTACTGCGATGCCGGTGGTCGATTTAGCAGACGTGCAGGGTCTCATCCTGCGCGGCTACACGATGCCAGCGGCGCGATATCTCGGCCTGACTGTGCGCGAGCCACGGGCTGCGCGGGCATTCCTCGGCGCTCTTGTCACCAGCGATCCGGCTGCTCTGTCCGTCACCACTGCCCAGCCTTGGGAAGCCAGACCACAATGTTGTGTCAACCTCGGGATCACGTTCCCGGGCCTGGCGGCACTGGGGGTGTCGCCAGTTTCCCTGGACAGCTTTCCCGCGGAATACGCACAAGGTGCGGCGCAGCGCGCCGCCAGGGTCGGCGATATCGGTACCAGCAGCCCGCAGCAGTGGCTGCCGTGGCTGGCTGATCCCGCGCCGCACTTGCTGGTAATGATCTTCGCCGAGTCCCCACATGCCCTCGACGTCGCGACGAGGCAACTGGAACAGGCCTGGTCACCCGGCTGTGTCGAGCAGGGGCGTCACGAAGGCACGTGGCTACCCGGCACCGTCACGCATTTCGGTTATCGTGACGGCCTGTCTCAGCCCGTCATTGCGGATGTCCCGCTCTCCGGGCTGCCGGATCATCTACCACGGGCACCGGTCGGTGAGTTCCTGCTCGGATACCCTAGCCAGCACGTCGGATTCGGTTATCCGGTGCCGACACCGCCGGAACTCGGTATCAATGGCAGCTTCGCCGCCTTTCGGGTGCTCGAACAGGACGTCGACGCGTTTGCGGAGTTCGTCGACCAGCAGGCGTCGGCGAACGGGATGTCGAAGGAGCTCCTCGAGGCGAAGCTGTGTGGACGCTGGCCCAATGGCACGCCACTCGTCCTATCACCGGACACCGACACACCCAACCCGCCGATCCCCCCCGACGCGCTGAACGACTTCGACTACGACGGTGACGAGCGAGGTTATCGGTGCCCGGTCGGATCGCATATCCGACGGATGTATCCACGCGGGCAACGCGTCGCCGGCAACGGCGGTCATCTGCACCGCATTGTTCGGCGCGGCATCACCTACGGTCCACCCTATGACCCGGCACACCCGCGGGACGGGGAGGAACGCGGACTGCTTGGCCTGTTCATCGGGGTCAGCCTGCGCGATCAGTTCGAGTTCCTCATGGGCGAATGGGCTAATGACGGCATATTCACGGCAGGGCTCGGACGCACCAAGGATCCTCTGATCGGCGCCCAGGCAAACAAGTCCGGAAGCTTCTCGATACCGAGCCCGGAGGGACCGACGGTCCTGTCAGGACTCCCTCGATTCGTCACCACCCGCGGTGGTACCTACTGCTTCCTGCCAAGCATCACTGCGATCCGCTACCTGGCCAACACGTTGCCGGAAATCGTTGATTTCGGCGCTACAGACCACGGTGTTCACTCCGGCCAGTGAAATATCGGCGTCCCGCCGCCGTGAGACGATGGGATTTCCGCAACCGCTGCGCCGAAAGGATGCCGCTCATGCCGCCTCCCTCGTGCATGGTGCTTCACTGCGGCGGTCACCGGAGCGATCCACATGACGAAGTGAGTATCAGCAGTATCACCACAGACGGCGACGAGCCGCGGCCGGCACCGGTGTGCGCCGACCACATGCGGCGGATTGGGCAGGGTGAACCGTGGCTGTGGGTGCCAGGACGGCGGTTGAAGGGGGTCGGCTCCGACATGTCAGAGGGCTGCATCCTGATGGGCGACGAGTTGGCCGGCTACGGTCTCATCGTCGACACCGACGTCCGGATGAGCAGCAGTCGCGTGTTCAGTCCCGACCTCGCTGACGGTCAGGAGACGCCGACGCTAGCCATTGATGGCCGAGTTTTCGGCGCCAATCAGCATGTCTCCATCGAACTGGTCCTCGCGCCGGAGACGGTGCAGCGTCTCAAAGAGGCGCTCCGATTCTTCCGGTCATGACCCGCCCGGCGTGTCCGCACCTCATGTGCGCCGTGTTGACGTCTCGTGCACATCAGCGAGGAGTCTCTGACCACTGCGGTGGCTGCCGCGGCCCTGGAGGAGCGTTGACCGTACCCAACCCGGCCCGTCCTTACCCGTTACCTGCCCACGAAAGGTGCTGCGTATTTCTTCGCCCCACCATCACTTCGGAGAAGGTCAAAGTCGGCCCGTACATCTACTACGACGCCTCTGAGGACACCGGAAGCGCCACCAGCAAGGGCAACACCGTGGTGGGTCATGACGTCTGGTTCAGCCGCGACGTGACCGTGATGCCGGGGGTCACGATCGGCAATGGCGCCATTATTGCCACCGCAGCCCTGGTCACCCGTGACGTCGCCCCCTACACCGTGGTCGGTGGCAACCCCGCTGCGTTGATCAAGCGACGCTACTCCGATGCAGACGTCGAACTGCTCCCAGCAGGCAGCCTGGTGGGACTGGCCCATCGAGATCATCAGCGCGCACGCCGCCACCCTGATGGCAGGGACCCCGGCCGACATCGCCGGCATTACCGATCAGTACGTCCACCGGCGCCCGAGGTAGGCCTGCGTGCTGGGATGGGCTTATGGGCGTGACGGTGGTCGGTAGCGTCAACCTCGACCTGGTGGCGGCTGTGCCGCGGCTACCCAAGTCTGGCGAAACCCTCACCGCCACCGGCTTGACCCGTATTCCCGGGGGCAAGGGCGCCAACCAGGCGCTGGCCGCTCGCAGGCTGGGACTACCCGTCCGGTTGATCGCCGCGGTGGGCGCCGATCCCGAGGCCGAAACCGCTTTGCAGGTGCTGGACCGCGAGGGCGTCGAGCTGGACAGGCTGCGGCGGGTCACCGCGCCGACCGGACTGGCGCTGATCGCCGTCGACACCACGGGTGAGACCACCATCGTCGTGATACCGGGCGCGAACGCGCAACTGCACGTGGAAGACGAGGATGTGACCGGCGCCGACGCGGTGCTCACCGTGCTGGAGGTTCCCGAGCACGCCGTCACCGCCGCCGCCCGACACACCACCGGACTGTTCGTGCTCAACGCCGCCCCAGCCCGGTCGGTGCCACCCGAGGTGCTCCGGCGCGCCGATTTGATCGTGGTCAACAGTGCTGAGTACGCCGCGCTGCCGGGTGTGAACGCTGCCCGGGCCGTCGCCGTGACTTACGGAGCTCGTGGCGCAGTGCTGTTCCGTGACGGCATCGAGGTCGCAACGGCGGTCCCGCCACCGGTCAGTGTGGTGGACGGCACTGCCGCTGGGGATGCGTTCGTCGGTGCCGCCGTGGCGGGGCTGCTCAGGGGGCTCCGGGACCCCGACATGCTCGCCCGAGCCTGCGCCGCGGGGGCGCTGGCGGCCACCCGGGCCGGCGCTCAACCATCCCTGCCCACCGCCGCTGAGATTGATGAGGTACTCGACCGTTGAGTGTGCCGACCATCATCGACACTGATCCAGGGGTGGACGACGCGGTGGCGCTGATGCTGGCCGCTGCCAGTCCGGAGCTACAACTGCTCGCCGTGACCACGGTCTTCGGCAATACCAGTGTGGAGGTCACCACCGCCAACGCGTTGCGGCTGCGGGCGCTGGCCGGGCTCGGCGACCTGCCGGTGGCGGCCGGAGCCGCTCGACCACTGGTGTATCCGCGGGTTCAACCGACCGATTCCTGGCATGGCTCGGACGGCCTCGGCGGGCGTGCCGACCTCCTGCCCGAACCCATCGGAGCCGTCCATCACCGCGGCGCGGTGGCTCTGATGGCCGATCTGCTGCACATCGCAGCTGCCCCCGTCACGCTGGTTGCCATCGGACCATTGACCAACATCGCGCTGTTGCTCGCCACTCATCCCGGAGTGAAACCTCGGATCGATCGCATCGTGATCATGGGTGGTCACCTCAGCGGGCTGCCTGCTGAGTCCAATATCCACTCCGATCCCGAGGCGGCCCGCCGGGTGCTCGTTGAGGAGGACGTACCGGCCACGCTGGTGCCGCTGGACCTGACCCGTCGCGCTACGGTCGGCGGTACCTGGCTGGCCGAGCTCGCTGCCGCGGGACCGCGCTGCGCCACGCTGGCCGGCGTGATCGACCATTGTCGGCAAACCTCCGGACGTGATGCGGTAGCGCTGCACGACCCGCTGGCCGTGCTGGAGGCCGCCGTTGCGGGCACGTTGCGAGCGACGTCAATGCCGCTGGAGGTGGTCTGTGACCATGGACCCACCCGCGGTGCCGTGGTGGCCGCCGACGGCCATGGCACCGGCGGGCGTGCCGTGCAGGTGGCGCTGGATGCGAACCTGCCGTCAATCAACGCGATGATTCTGGACCGGCTCCGCGACTTGCAGTGACGAGACCTGGGTGACGAGACCTGAGGTGACGCCGCAGGCGCTACGGCGAGCCGCGAAACTGCCGGGCCGCTCGGGCCACCAAGCGGCGACCGCCAGGCCACCGTCGCGACAAGTCATACGCGGTCCTCACCGGCGCCGAATTGATCATCTCGACGGCGTCGGGATACCGGTATGCGCTACCGCCGAACGCTGCCTTGGCCTGATCGGAGCTCGACCAACTGTCGCTGTGCTGACGATCGCCGGCCAGGAGGGCTCGCAACGCCTCTTCGTGCAGCCCTCCAAGGTCGTACCACTTGTAGCCGCGTCCCTTCGCCCACCGGATGATCTCCCATCGGATAGCGGCTGGAACACTGAGCCGACCGGCCTCGCCGCTGCGGTCGAATCCGGCCAGCCGACCCCGGACCATCGCCCCGCATCCGGTGACCAGGTCCGCGGCGACGGGTTCGCCATGCACCTCGCCGACGAACAGCGCCGCCTGCCCGGTGGCCGCTAGCTCCGAATACATCGCCTGCACATAGTCAACCGGTAGCGGTTGGTAATCCTGATGCCGCCCGGAGTGAGTCATCAACGTGGCGAGCAGCGCGACGTCCTGACTACCACCGAGGCGAACCGTGACGCCTCGTGCTGCCCATTTGTTCGGCCAAGAACGCAGCCGTCGAGCGAAACGGCGGCGAATCTCTTCCTCGGTGGCGGTGAGATCGATGCGGAGGGAACCCGCTGGGGCGATGCCGGCGGATGAGGTGCGGAACCCGCGCCGGAGCAGCTCACGGCTCAGGTCATCAGCACCTTCGGGCGGCTGGACGAACAGCATCCGCAACTGGCGCCGGCCAAGCGTCTGCAGTCCGTCAGCGAGCTTGCGACAGATCCCGTTGCGATCGGTGACAACTGTGGAGATCACCGGGCCGTAGGGCAGGTAACCGACGGCGCCGAGCACCGGCACTCGGCGGTACATGATCAGTCCACCACCGACGAGTTCTTCTTCTTGGAAGGCCAACAGGTACAGCGGTGCATAGCCGACCCGGCCGCGTAAGCGTGCCCAGGCAGTGAGCTGGGTGACGTCGCTGCCCGCGGTGGCGTCCACAAGCCGGTCCCAGGTACGCAAGACCTGCGCACTCGGGTCGTGGCACGCCATGACCGAGATCGTGGCTTCGTGGTGGTCGGTGCCCGCGCCGACGGGTTGAATGCTCACACCACCGCCCCATCTGCCCCTGGTCGTGGCCTGCTGGCCTTAACCCAGATGTGTCAATTGATCACCCCGTGTTTCGAAGCATAGGAAGGGAAGGTTTACCAGTCGGGGGGTTAACCACTCTAAAGTGACAAGGTGACCTTGTGGTGCGACTGAGCTACCGTAACGCCCGGCGCTGGCTCTCGACGCGTGCGGTGACATCACTGGAGCGCACCAGCAGCCGTAGTGTCACCGCGGCGAGCACTGCACCGAGCGCGCTGCCGACAGTGTTGTGCACCAAGTCACGGGCCTGGCAGGTGCCGCCGCCAGTGGCGCCCTGCACGAACTCCACCAACCCACTGATCAGCAGGCAGGCTGCCGCGATGATGGCCGGGCGGCGCGTCGCCAGCGTCGCGAAAAAGGCAAACGGCAAGAGCATGGCGACATTGAGCTTCTCGTAGGTGCGGGCCAACGACAGGCTGCCGATCCCGCACTCGCGCAGGACAATCAGCGGGTTGAGGGCGCTCGGCGAAAGTAACCCGACAGGCCGCACCAGGGTGACGGCGAGCGCCAACGCCAGCCCGCACCCGGCCAGCGCCGCTGGCGCCTGGGCCCATCCCCAGCGCGGCGCGAGCCACCAGGCGGCACCGCTGAGCAACAGCGATGCCGCGGCGAAGGCAGCAGGTATCTCGGGATGCTGCGCCGTCAAGTAAAAGATGGAGTGCAGATCAAGGTCGAACACATTGCGCACGGTAGCCGACCCCTTGAGAGCCGGACACCCGACTCAGCGAGGAGTCAGCATCAACGAGCGCCTAATCTGGCCGCCTGAACCGCACCATAGACGAGAGCGACCACGAACAACCCGAACCCGACGACTCCCAACCACACCACTCCCTTGGCAATCCCGACGGCACCGATAAAGAACCCGACGGCCAGCAGCGCGATGATCACAGCCATCATGACGGCGGTCCCTCCCATGGTCCAGGCTACGTAGAGTCATCGTAGCCCCGAATGCGACATACGGTTATCAATATGACACGGACGTGGCGGCTCGGGCTAGCGTCTAGTCAGCGCCCGAGAAACGTCGCTTTGCCCGGTCCGTGGTCGAGGAACGAGCGTATCCCCGCTGCACGGTCTTCGGTGCCCGAGAGCGCGGCAAACACTTGCGCCTCCAGCTCAAGCCCGTGGTCCAGGTCGACGTCGAGCCCGTCGTCGATTGCCGCCTTGGCCGCTGCCAGCGCCCGCGCCGGTCCTGCGACGAACTGCTCAGCCCAGCGGCGGGCCGCGTGGTACACGTCCCCGGCAGGCACCATCTCGTCGACCATCCCGATCTGCAACGCCTCCTCGGCCCGGACGAAGCGGCCGGTGTAGATCAGTTCCTTGGCCCGGACCGGGCCAATCAACCGCGGCAACCGCTGGGTGCCGCCGGCGCCAGGGATGATGCCCAGCAGGATCTCAGGCTGGCCGACCGTGGCGTTGTCCGCGGCGATCCGCCGATCACAGCACAGCGCGAGCTCATAGCCACCGCCCAACGCGAAGCCCGTGATCGCGGCCACGGTCGGTTTCGGGATGGCCGCCACCGCGGCGAACGACGAGGACAGTTCGTGGGCCTGCACTGCCATCTCCGAGGCCGGCATCGTCGCCATCTCCTTGACGTCGGCGCCGGCAGCGAACACTTTCTCCCCGCCATAAACGATCACCGCGCGGACGTCTTGGCGGTCTGTTGCTTCCTGCGCAGCGGACTGGATCTCGTCAGCGCACCTGCGGCTCAGGGCATTCATCGGAGGTCGGTCTAGCCGGATCGTGCCGATGCCGCCATCCACCTCGAGCCGGATGAACTCGCTGTTTACCGTCATGTTTCGCACGCTACCGGCGGTAGGCGAAGTACCGATCCCCCGAACGCTGCAGCACGAGGTCGACGTCGAAGGTCTTCGCCAGGTTCTCCTCGGTCAGCACCGAATCGAGCAGGCCCTGGGCGACCACCGCCCCGTCGCGCATCAGCATGGCGTGCGTGAAGCCAGGCGGGATCTCTTCGACATGGTGGGTCACCAGCACGGTCGCGGGCGCATCCGGGTCGGCGGCCAGTGTGGCCAGCCGAGCCAGCAGATCCTCCCGGCCACCCAGGTCCAATCCAGCGGCGGGCTCATCCAGCAGCAGCAGCTCCGGATCGGTCATCAACGCCCGCGCGATCAGGACCCGCTTGCGTTCCCCTTCGGACAGCGTTCCAAAGCGCCGTCCCGCCAGCTCGACGACGCCGAGCGCGGCCAGCAAACCGGTCGCGCGGGCATTGTCCTGATCGGCATAACTTTCCCGCCACCGGCCGAGCACCGCGTAACCGGCGCTGACCACCAGGTCGGACACCACCTCGTCACCGGGCACCCGGCTGGCCAGCGACGCTGAGGAGAAACCGATCCGCGGACGGAGCTCGAACACGTCGGTGCGGCCCAGCAGCTCCCCGAGTACGTGGACCGTCCCGCTGGTCGGATGCAGTTCAGTCGCGGCCAGCCGCAGCAAGGTGGTCTTGCCGGCGCCATTGGGTCCCAGCACGACCCACTTCTCGTCCAGCTCCACTCGCCAGTCCACCCGACCGAGCAGAGCTGTGGCGCCGCGCCGCACGCCCACTCCGTCCATCCGCACCACGAGATCCGTGAGATCGGCCGAGGGGTGCCCGTTGCGCGCGTCCACCCGCACATTGTGCTGGGGCCGGGTGGATGCCGGATTGGGCAGGCAGGATTGTTGTCGTGACCCGACTCCCACCTCCTCAGGTCGGCCGACCGTTCCCGCTCGGCGCACATGCCGAGGGTGGGGGCGTGCGCTTTGCGGTGGCCTCCGAGATCGCCGAGTCTGTCGAGGTGTGCCTGCTGTCGCCAGACGGCGCAGAGCTACGGGTGCCGCTGGCCGAACGCACCTTCGGGGTATGGCATGGGCTGCTGTCCGGCGTAGGTCCCGGGCAGCGCTACGGCTATCGGGTACACGGGCCTTGGGACCCTGCACGCGGCCTCCGGTGCAACCCGGCCAAGCTGCTGGTCGATCCGTACGCGCGGCGGGTCGAGGGCACCGTGACCGACCTGCAGGCAGCGCTGGGTTACCGGGGCGATCCCGGCGGACCCCGCTCTGACATCGACTCACTGGGCAGCGTCCCGGTATCAGTGGTCACCGCGCCCGGTGGCCCGGACACCGGCACCCGGCCCGATGTGCCGTGGGAGCAGACCGTGCTCTACGAGCTGCACATTCGTGGTTTCACTCGCACCCATCCGCAGCTGCCGCCTGAGCACCGCGGCACCTATCTCGGGCTGGCGCATCCTGCCGTGATCTCCTACCTCACCGGTCTGGGGGTCACCGCTGTGGAGCTGCTGCCGGTGTCCGCGTCCTGCGCCGAACCTGCCCTGCTGCGCGCCGGATCGAGCAATTACTGGGGCTACTCCCCGCTGGCCCTGCTCGCGGTGCATCCCGGGTACGCCGCGGTACCCGGTGCTGAGATCGAGGAGTTCCGCACCATGGTGGCCGCGTTGCACGCCGCCGGCGTCGAGGTCATCGTCGATGTGGTGGCCAACCACACCTGCGAGGGTGACGTGGGTGGACCCACCCTGGCCTATCGCGGGCTGGACGCGCGCGCCTACTACCTGGAGCACGACCTCACCGGCTGCGGCAACACCCTGGATTCCGGCTCGCCCACGGTGGTCCGGCTGGTCACCGACGCGCTGCGGTACTGGGCGGGTGAGCTAGGGGTCGACGGGTTCCGGCTGGATCTGGCCAGCGTGCTGGGCCGGCCCAGAGGCGGGCGGTTCCACCCGGACGCGCCGCTGCTCACGGCGATCGCCTCTGATCCCCTGCTGTGCACCCGCAAGCTCATCGCCGAGCCTTGGGACGCCACCGCCGACGGGTACCGGGTCGGCGGGTTCCGCGCAGACTTCAGCGAGTGGAACGGGCGCTACCGGGACGTCGTACGCGACTTCTGGCGCGGTGTCCCCGGCGTCAGCGAGCTCGCCTCCCGGTTGGCAGGCAGCTCGGACCTCTACGCAGTGAGCGGGCGCCGACCGTGGGCGTCGATCAACTTCGTCACCGCCCACGACGGGTTCACGCTGCGCGACCTGGTCTCCTACAACCGCAAACACAACGAGGCTAACGGTGAAGGCGGAGCCGACGGCACCGACGACAACCGTTCCTGGAACTGCGGCGTCGAAGGCGAGACCGAGGATCCGGCGGTGCTCACTCTGCGTGGTCGCCAGGCCCGCAACCTGCTGGCGACCCTGGCACTGTCCACCGGCACTCCGATGCTGCTGGCTGGTGATGAGCGCTGGCGCACCCAAGGTGGCAACAACAATCCCTACCGGCTTGATGACGAGACGTCCTGGTTGGGCTGGTCCGCCAATGCCGACACCGACACGCTGATGGATTTCACCCGTCGCCTGCTCACCCTGCGCGCAACGACGCCGGCCCTGCGCCAACCTGAGTTCTTCGAGGGCCGCACGGCCCCCAGCGGCGCCCCCGACCTGGTCTGGTTCCGTCACGACGGCCGACCTATGGAACTCGAGGACTGGCAAGACGGCCGCCGGCAGACCCTCTGCATGTGGATCAACGGTGCCGACGTGCGATCGCATCCGCCGCAACCGGCCACCGACTCGTGGCTACTAGTACTGCACGCCGGTGCGCACCCGATCATGGTTACTCTGCCGGGACCGGAATGCGGCGAGCACTACGCGCCGGTGCTGGACACCGGGACGCCGGACGGGGTGCCCACCCGGCGGCGAAGCAGGCGGGCAGGTACCCGGATGACAGTCCCGGCCCGGACTCTCCTGCTCTTCCGAGCGGTGCGCTAGCCCAGCCATGATCACAGCTTGTGTGCCTTCCGCGACACTGGATATGTCGTCCTAGGCACCCAAAGCGTGATCTTGCCGGGTGCAAGGGACGGTCAAGTGGGCAGGTGGAGCAGGCCGAACTCGGCGGGGCTGGCCATCAACGCGTGCCGCGGCAGCACCCGCACGGTGTACCCGAGCAGCCCGGCATGAGGTAGCCGTAGGGTCGCCTCGAATCGCTGGCCGTCCCCATCAGCGTGGCCGGCCGGTTGCATGGCGACCACGAGCGAGTCTCCCAGCTCGTCGCGGTCATCGACCCGGCCGACGACGGCCTGCACGTCCACGTCGCAGGGCTGCAGGCCGGCCAGGGCGACGACGGCCCGGACGGTCATCTCCGAGCCCAGCACCGGGGTATCCGGGAGACCGGAGACGTCCACCTGGGCGACCCGCACCCGGGGCCAGGCGGCGCAGATCCGGGATCGATACTGCGCCAGCGCGCGGGCACCGGCGAAGGAATCGGCGACCACCCCGGCAGCTGAGCCGGCAGCCGGCGCGTAGAGCCGCTGCACGTACTCCTGCACCATCCGGCAGGCCTGAACCTGGGGGCCCAGGGTGGCCAACGTGTTGCGCACCATGGACACCCAGCGGGCCGGCACGCCATCAGCGCCACGGTCATAGAACGGCGGGGTGACCTGCGAGGCGATCAACTCGTAGAGGGCGTTGGCCTCCAGGGTGTCACGCCGGTGCGGATCTTCGATGCCGTCAGCGGTGGGGATCGCCCAGCCGTTCTCGCCGTCGTAGAGTTCGTCCCACCAACCGTCCCGGATGGACAAGTTCAAGCCACCGTTGAGCGCCGACTTCATTCCCGAAGTGCCACATGCCTCCAGCGGCCGCAGTGGGTTGTTCAACCACACGTCGCAGCCCCAGTACAGGTAGCGGGCCATGGACATGTCGTAATCGGGTAGGAAGACGATCCGGTGCCGTACGTCTGGTGCGTCAGCGAAGCGCACGATCTGCTGGATCAGTGCCTTGCCCCCGTCGTCAGCGGGATGCGACTTGCCGGCAATCACCATCTGCACCGGGCGCTGCGGATCCAGCAGCAGCGAACGCAGCCGGTCGGAGTCGCGCAGCATCAAGGTGAGCCGCTTATAGGTGGGCACCCGGCGGGCGAAACCGATGGTGAGCACCTGAGGGTCGAAGACTCGGGACGTCCAGCCCAGTTCCGGCTCGGAGGCACCCCGTTCCAACCACGCCGCCCGAACCCGCCTGCGCACCTCCTCGACCAGCTTGGTGCGCAGCACGCAGCGCAGGTTCCACAGCTCGGTGTCGGTGACCGGCGGTATCGAATGGCCGTCGTCTGGCTCACCGAGCAAGCCGGCGACCTCGCGCGCCGCCCAGGTCGGACCATGCACACCGTTGGTGACCGATTCGATCGGCACCTCATCGACGTCGAACTCAGGCCACAGTCCGCGAAACATCGACCGGGACACCGCGCCGTGCAACCGCGAGACACCATTAGCGCGCTGGGCCAGCCGCAGACCCATGTGAGCCATGTTGAACATGCCGAAGTTGTCCTCGGCGCCCAGCGCCAGCACCCGGCCGACGTCGACACCGGGAAGCAGCGCAGCTCCCTCTGCCGACCCGCTGAAGTAGTGCCGCACCAGATCCACCGGGAACCGGTCGATCCCCGCAGCCACCGGAGTATGCGTGGTGAAGACGGTGCCGGCCCGCACCGTGGCCAATGCCTCGTCGAAGTTCAGCCCGTCACCGCGGATCAGCTCACGGATCCGCTCCAGACCAAGAAACCCAGCGTGACCCTCGTTGGTGTGAAATACCTCGGGTTCGGGGTGGCCGGTGAGTTGGCAGAACAGCCGCACCGCCCGGACCCCGCCGATTCCGGCGAGGATCTCCTGAGTGATCCGGTGATCCTGGTCGCCACCATAGAGCCGATCGGTGACTCCGCGTAGGTCATCAGGGTTGTCCTCGATATCACTGTCGAGCAGCAGCAGCGGTATCCGGCCGACGTCGGCCCGCCAGATCCGCGCCCGCAGCACCCGCCCACCCGGCATGCCGACGTGGACCAGCAGCGGTGCACCGGTGGCATCGGCCACCAGACACAGCGGCAGGCCCTGCGGATCCAGCGCCGGATAGTGCTCCAGCTGCCAGCCGTCCAACGACAACGACTGCCGGAAGTAGCCCGAGCGGTAGAGCAGTCCCACCCCGATCAGCGGCACCCCGAGATCCGAGGCTGCTTTGAGATGGTCACCCGCTAGCACGCCCCAGGCCGCCGGAGTAGAACGGCAGCACCTCCGACACGCCGAATTCCATCGAGAAGTAGGCGATCGACAACGGCAGCGTGGGCAGGTGGATCTGCCGCTGCTGGTACCACCGCGGCTCGTCCAGGTAGGTGCGCAAGTCCTCGGCCAGCGCCCGGGTGCTGGCCACCACGGTCTCGTCGGCGGCCAGTGCGGCCAGCCGCTTGGTGGGGATCTCACCGAGCAGCCGCACCGGATCGCCACAGACGGCGTCCCAGGTGCGCTTGTCCAACGAGGCGAACAAATCCTGGGTGGGAGAGTGCCAGGTCCACCTCAGGTTGGTGGCCAGCGTCTCCAACGACGCGAGCGGTCTGGGCAGCTGGGCGCGGACGGTGAACCGGCGCAATGCTCTCACGGGCGGACTCTATCCCGCGCAGAGCCGGCCTCCGCGGTTGCACAGAGTGCTCGGCGGGTGATTGTTCTCGCACTCGCGCAGGGCGTTGGTTGGCTAAG
>DASQVB010000115.1:0-5418 GCA_035640975.1 Pseudonocardiaceae bacterium | reverse complement strand
GGCTAGTTCCCATTCCACCTCCACCGGGCGCGGCGCCATCCCGCCCAGCCCGTCCTCGGCCAGTGGACGCGGGGCGAGCCGGGTCCAGAGCACCACACCGGCAGCGTCCGGTTCGCCGGAGGCGACGCCCAGCGTGAACGGGTCCGGCGGGCGCTGGCTCCCGGCGCACCCGGGCAGCACGCCGCCGAGGACTGCGGTTCCCAATCCTGCGGCGCCGCCGAGCAGCACGGCTCGCCGACTGATCACTGCACGGTGCAGGCCGGGCACGTGTCACCTCCTGCTCGCTCCTCGGTTCTGGAGTCGATGGCAACTCCGCACTGGTGGCCGGCACCGGAGCGCACAGGTGACGAGTTGGCCAAGAACCGGTGAACAGGTGCCGTTGCCGCCGGTGGGGACGTCCGCGATCACCCCACAGACGTAGCAAACATCCGGGCACTACCTCATTTGATGTACCGGGACTGCATGACTTGGGGTACGCCGAAGATGATCCGTGGAAGGGATGGCCGGTCCCTGCGCGTCCGGCATATTAGGGCCCAGCAAGGCCGCTGCTCCGTGTATCGATCTGCACCAACAGACCCACAATACCGCCGAAACTCGAACACGGTGGCCGCTCAATCAGCGAAAGGACACCCAGTGGCTACGCTTTCACTCTGTGACTTGCAGACATCGTTGGCTCCGGACGGAGACCATGCAGTCGACGATGTCCAGCCACTGACCGATCGATTCAGGAATGCCACCGCACTTTCTCCTCGTCAAAGTCGATTCACAAGCACAACCGGGGACGACCTCGACGTCCTTGTCCGTGCTGCTCTCGATGGCGATCGAGATGCCGTCGACGGTGTGCTCCGCTGGATCCGTCCTCTCGTGTTGCGGTACTGCCGCGCCCGTGTCGGCAGCCAGGAGAAGTCATTCGCGTCGGCGGACGACGTAGCCCAGGAGGTCTGTCTCGCGGTGTTCACGGCCCTGCCCAGTTACCGCGACCAGGGCCGACCGTTTCTTGCCTTCGTGTATGGGATTGCCGCACACAAGGTGGCCGACGCCCGCCGGTCAGCGGCGCGCAATCGCGCCGAGCCGTTCTCGGAGGTACCCGATATCTCCGAACCGGTCGACGGTCCAGAGGTGCAGCTGCTGCAGGCCGAAGTGGCCGAGCGGATGGCCAAACTGCTGAACACCCTGTCGAAGAGGCAGCGCGACATTCTCGTCCTGCGGGTTGTGGTGGGGCTGTCGGTAGAGGAGACCGCCGAGGCCGTGGGCTCGGCTCCCGGCGCCGTCCGGGTGGCGCAGCACCGGGCACTGAATCGACTGCACACCGTGCTGACGTCGAGGGATCGCTCTGATCACGGCGGCAATGTGCATGCTCACCCGACGGCGGCCACCAGCAAGATCGCCGAACGCCTCAGGTACTTGGCCGAGTGGATGGGCGGAGAGTTCCAGCCCGACCGGATCACTGCAGCGACCGCCCGCCCAGTCGCGCTGTAGCAAGATCACTTGAGCACGCGGACGGGCAGTCGGCCACCGCGGACCTACTCCAGGCCACGCAGCCCGGGTACATCGAATGATGTATCCCGGAAAGATTTCTACATCTGTGGGATGACTGTGGCCGACCCACTAAGAAACGACACCCCGCCACATCCCATGATGGGTTGCCTCCGACTGAGGCAAGTGGAACAATACCGACCAATTGGCTAGTCGCGCCCGGCGCGCTGCCACCGAGGAGAAGAACGCGATGATCAGCCGTGAGACGCCTCTCGCAAGTGGGGCACCGAGAAGCGCCCGTGCGCGCTCGGCATGCGAACACGCCATGAAAGCGGTCACAGCACTTCTCTTCACCGCTACCTTTCTCCTCACATGCGCATCTACTGCGACGGCTGCACCAGCGTCCACCGGCAATGATATGGTCACCGCGTTGGATCCTCCTCCCTCTTGCAGAGGGGATAAGCCCGGCGTGTGTCCCAGATCCCCTTTTGCGGAGCCAACTGATCAGGCAGTAACGGATCCGAATGAATCCCCGGTAGAAGACCAATTACCGAAACCATAACTGTGGCGACAGAAATAGTCTTGAGAATACTTACTGTAACATTGAGGGTCCGCTACAGTAAGGAAACCCGATGAAAATTCCGGGTTGGGTGCCGAACCGTATCCAAGTGCCATCATCAGTAAAGCGGAATGCACTCCTACTGCCGGCACTCTTCCTCCTCAACAGTTTCTTTTTTGCTGCCTGGCAGCAGTTAAGTCAGGTGGCCACCAAGCCATGGTTGATTTTCGTGTGGCTATACGGGCTGGCCATGCTCGTACCCCTACTCTGGCGAGACAGGGCACCATTGACTGTCTTCAGCATTCAATGGGTGCTCACCGTGGCCGCCTGGCCGTTCATGCCCTATTACACCCCTGTCGTAGGCATCCCGGTTGCCCTGTATGCGGTTTCTGCTCATCACAGTAAGAAGAATTCCCTACTGGCGTTGCTTGCGTCGTTCATTCCCATAGGACTCGGTGCCGCCGTAGCGTTCAGGATTTACACCGATCCTTCTTCTCAACTCCATTCATTCATTCCCAATGCAATACTCCTTGTCATCGTGACTATTGGGGCGTGGGGCGCTGGCCGTGTGACACGGACCAGCCAGCAGCATGTCCAAAAGCTGGAACGCGAGCGGGAGACGGTCCGGGAAGCCGTAACGGCAGAGCGCAGTAGAATCGCCCGAGAATTGCACGACATCGTCTCCCACGCGGTGACTGCGATCGTCTTGCAGGCCGCCGGCGCGTCTCGAGTGGCCAATACCAACTTCGCCCAGGTCACCCAATCACTGGCGAACATCGAGACCACCGGCAAACAGGCGATGACTGAGTTACGACGCCTACTGGGTGTGCTGGAGGCCAGCGAGCCCATCGATGATGACGCCGAAGACATCGACGATCTCGGGCCGCAACCCGGACTCGCGGATATGACCGCGCTGCTCGCCTCGCTACGTGACACCGGAATGCCGGTCACCGTCCACGTCGAAGGCACACCACGCCATCTGGACCAAAGTATCGATCTGGCCGCGTACCGGATCGTGCAGGAAGGTCTGACCAACGTTCTCAAGCACGGTGGCATGGATTCCCATCCGCAGCTGCGGCTGATCTGGGAAGCACGCAGTCTGATCATCCAGATCGATAACGACATCAACATTGCGGCGGCACACCGTGGGCAGGCGCTGTCGGTCGGTCGCGGCCTGATCGGCCTGCGCGCACGGGCTCACGCGGCCGGTGGGCGCCTGCACGCAGGACCTCATCACCACGGTGGCTACCGGCTGACCGCGGCGCTGCCGCTCGCAGACACCCCGCAGCGGATACTCCTCGACCACCACCAATAGATTCAGCCAAGGCGGGGGTCAAGGAAGGTGTCACCGTGATCCGAGTTGTAGTAGTCGATGACCAGCCGCTGGTCCGAGCCGGCATCGCGATGCTGGTCAACGCCGAGGACGACATCGCCGTTGTCGCCGAGGCCGCCGATGGCCAGGAAGCCCTTGTCCAGGTCCGGGCCCAGCGTCCAGATGTGGTGCTGATGGATGTACGCATGCCGGGCACCGACGGCGTCGCCGCGACCCGCGCTGTGATTGATGAGGGCCTGACCGCGCAGAACGGCCAGCTCATCGGGGTGATCATCCTCACGACCTACCACATCGATGAGGCCGTCTATGCCGCACTGCGGGCCGGCGCCTCGGGTTTCCTGCTCAAAGATGCCGCCCCAACCGAAATCGCTGCCGCGATCCGCGCGGTAGCCGGCGGTGAGGCCTGGCTGGATCCCGCAGTCACCCGTCGGCTCATCGACGAGTTCAACGCCAGGCCTGAACCGCACAACCCCACCCCAGCGGAAATGGCCCAGCTGACCCCACGCGAGCGGGAAGTGCTCAGTCTGATGGCCCGGGGCATGTCCAACGCCGACGTCGCCGTAGAGCTGTTCATCAGCGAAGCCACTGTCAAGACGCATCTTGCCCGGGTGATGATGAAACTCGGGGTTCGGGAGAAAGCGCAAGCGGTGGCCGCCGCCTACCAAACCGGGCTCGTCCAGCCGCCGACCCGGTGACCGGTGAGGCGAGCTCAGCGCTGCTCCGCCCGCAGCACCGCGCGGACCACCGGCCAGGCGCCGCCGTGCTGCACAAGGACGAGGTCGGCGCGCAGTCCCTCGACAAGCGCCCCCCGGTCGGTGAGTCCGGCGACTTGGGCCGGACCCGAGGTCACCAGCCCGACCGCGTCGGGCAGCGTGGCAATGCCCTGCTGAACCAGCAAGAACACCGCCGCCAGCAGTCCGTAAGGCAGGTAGTCGGAGGCCAGCGCGGTGACCAACCCACGCTGCGCAAGGTCATGGGCCGCGACGTTGCCCGAGTGCGAGCTGCCGCGTAGTACGTTCGGTGCCCCCATCACCACCGGCATCCCCAGGGAGCGGGCCGCTAGAGCCGCGCCAAGGGTCGTCGGGAACTCGGCCACGGATCCTCCGCGGTCGTGCAGCTCCTCGATCTCCGCGGCCGAGGCCGGGTCGTGGCCGACCAGCCGGACCCTTCCGGGGCGGGCCTGCTCGCCCAACCACTGCAGGGCCCGTTCGCGCAGGTGCGCGTCGGCGTCCCGCTCGGCGATCTTGTCATCGACCTGACGGCGAGCCTCGTCGTCGCTGATCCCTTGGGTTCCGGCCAGGTAGCGCTCGAGGAACCGGCGGTCGGCGTACTGGCCCTGCCCGGGCGTGTGATCCTCATGGGACACCAACACCGTCTCAGCCACAGTGGACAGGTGCCGACGTAGCGCCTCGAAGCCGGCGTCGCTGCGAAGATCGAGGCGGTGCAGGACTCGATGGTCGACCGGGCCGGCACCGCGCCGGTCACCGACCAGAGCACACATCTGTAATGCACCCTCGACGGAACGGGCCGGCTCGGTAGCGCGTGGCTGCTGGAATGACGCTCCGTGGTAAACGGTCGTGATACCCGCGGCACGCAGCTTGCCCTCGAAGGACACCAGTGCGAACTCCCAGGGAACCTCAGCACCGGGTCGCGGGAGTCGTTCGCGCTCCAGCCCGTCGGAGTGCACGTCGATGAGACCCGGCAGGCACAGCAACCCGGATCCGTCAACATCGGCGTGCCGGCCATCGTGGCGTTCGACGGTGGCGATCCGGCCGTCGCGGACGACAATCCGGACGTCGTCCGCAATCCGGTCCGGGAGCACCGCGGACACGTTGCCGATTACATAGTCGGCCGGCGGGGTGCGCAGCGGCCAGCGGACCGCCGGCGCGTCCAGCGTGGTCATGCCACTGCTCCCAGCAACTCTGCCGGGCTGCCCTGCCTGGTGATCCGGCCGCCGGTCAGCTGGACAACCCGGGTCGCGAGCCGGCGCATGGCGTCGGCGTCCCGCTCGGCGATCTTGTCATCGACCTGACGGCGAGCCTCGTCGTCG
>DASQVB010000114.1:0-3198 GCA_035640975.1 Pseudonocardiaceae bacterium | reverse complement strand
CAACTCTTCATGGGGCCGGGCGGCGGATGCGTACTCGGCGGCTTCCCGGTTGCCGACCGCGTCACCCGGATCGGGCTGCGCCAGAAACTTGGCTGCCAGCAGTAATCGCTCGTGGTCGGTGGGCTCCCACAGCGGGCGGGTAGTGGGATCACCGTGCTCCGGGGAGTCGACTACCGGCGATCGCGGATTATCGATAGTGATCGACAGCAGATAACGGCCGGAGGGCGCGCCGATCCGGATGCCCAGGCCGGGTGGGCTGACCGCCCAACGTGAATGCGAGTCCGACGCGGTCCGCGGCGGCAGCGGGTTGGATACCCCGCGCACGATCACGTCGAATGGGCGGCTGTCGCTGTCGTTGCAGACGACCCACAAGCCACCGCCGTACTGGATTGAACCCACGTTACGGGAGATGTGCAGGTCAGGACCACCATTGACGCTGTCATGGCCAAATCGCAGTGTGCGGTCGCCACCTCGCCCGAATGTAAAGCCGGGATTGCCCGGGCGCAGCACCGCCGCCTGGCGGCCCTGGAAATGGACCACCAGCGCACCTGACGGCTGCCGCGGACTCGTCATCAACCCACGTTAAACAACCGCACCGCCGCCTGACCACCCGAGTGAGGGCAGCCCTCTAGTCACCGGCAGCGGTTGCGAGTTCTACTGGTCAGCGCTAGGGATCGTGACGAACCGGAGATGGGCAAGTGCAGCTGAGCCCTCAAGCCGTCGAGACCAGGCCAGTGCCGTCGAGCCAGCCCCCAGAGCGGGGCTGGCCCCATCGTCGCGTCGACCGACTGATCAAAGACTGGGGTACCACACCGGGCAAGCTCCGGCTGATCCGGATAGTCCTCGTGATCGGGATCGTGCTCGCCGGAGTGGTCGGAGTCGTCACCGCGAATAACCGGGTGAACACCACTCGAGACATCGCCGAGCGTCTGGAGCCCCTCAACGCGGATGTGACCACGCTGTACGAGTCGCTGGCCGATGCGGATGCCACCGTCGCGGCCGGGTTCTTATCCGGCGGCGTGGAATCTAGCGAGGTGCGCGTTCGCTATGACCAGGACATCCTCATCGGGACGGCCAGCCTGGCGCAGGCTGGCACTCAAGCAGACGAGGAGCCGGTGACCGCTCAACGGATCGCCGACATCACCGGTCAGCTGCCGGTCTACACCGGCCTGGTTGAGCGCGCGCGCGCGAACAATCGACAAGGCGTGGCGGTCGGGGTGACCTACCTGCGCAATGCCTCGGAGCGGATGCGGGAAGTGATCCTGCCCGCGGCGGCGGAGCTGCAACGACGGCAGGCATCCCGCCTCAACGACGCCTACCAGCGCGCCGGAGCGGTGCCGGTGGTCGCGCTTGCAGCCTGTGGGGCGAGTCTGGCCGGACTGACCTGGGTGCAGGTGTTTCTGTGTCGGCGCACACAGCGGGTGCTCAATGTCGGCTTGGTCCTCGCGACTGGGGCGGTGCTCACCGGTCTGGCGTGGTGGACGGCCGCGGGGATGGCCTCCGCCAGCTCGCTAGCGCGCGCGCTCGGACATAGCCGGTCGGTGTCCGAAGCGCTGGGACCGGCGCAGCTTACGGCGCTGCAAGCCCGCGCCGTCGAGAGCCTTGGACTGATCACTCGCGATGGTGCCAGCGAGCCGGACTTCGACGCCCGGATGCAGATACTTGCCCGCAACGACGGGGCCGGCGGCGCGTTGGGCGCAGCCATGCAATTCGCCACCGACCCGAAGGGGCGCGCGATGGTGCAGGCGGCGGTCGACGCCGCCGGTGGTTACGACGCCGCACACAAGGAGGTCCGACGGTTAGACGATGTCGGGGAGTACCCCCAGGCGGTCGACGCCGCAGTGGGCACCCACCCAGCCAGCGCGGCCGTGGCATTCGACCGGCTCACCGCAGTGCTTCAGAATGCTGTCGATCACGAGCGGGAAGCCTTCGGAAGGAACATCGACCGCGCCCGAGACTGGCTCACCGGCCTGCCCACCGGTATCGGCACGTTGGCCCTCATCGCCGCGGTAGGGGTGGCCCTTGGCGTGAGGCAGCGGCTGGAGGAGTATCGATGAGCGCTCGATTCACTCTCGCCTGCGGTGCGCTGGCCGCCGTTATCCTGGCCGCAACGGCCAGCGACCAGTGGCCCAGCGACCAGTGGCCCAGCCCAGTTCCGGACCCGTTGGCGGTCGTCTCTGGATCGACCGCCAACGCCCGGTCAACCGTGGATGCACCGGCCGAGTCGGACTGCAATCCACAGAATCGTCGGACCAGCCTGCGCCCGCAGGGCCCGCTGCCTGCACCGGGCCAGATGCCCGCGGGCTCGACGATGGCCCGCATCACCGAGCGAGGACACCTGATCGTCGGCATCGGCACGGACGCCTACCCGCTTGCTTTCAACGACAGGGACAGGGAGCTGGCAGGTTTCGACATCGACATCGTGCGGGACATCGCCGAGGCGATCACCGGCGACCGCGAGCGAGTGGTGTTCCGGCCGCATACCGCAGCCGAGCGGCTGGAGCCCTTGCAGTCAGGCGAGGTTGATCTGGTGGTGGCTGCGGTCACCGTCACCTGTTCGCGCCGGGAGCAGGTGGATTTCAGCGCTGTGTACTACGAGGCGAAGCAACGAGTCCTGGTGAACCGCGGCTCAGGCATCACTGGTCTCGAGGATCTGCGAGGCAAGCAAGTCTGCGCGGCCCGCGGCACGACCTCGTTGCGGACGATTCTGGGCCATCCCTCGACACCCATCCCCATAGGCGAGCCCACCCCGTCGGACTGCCTGATGCTGCTCCAGCTCGGTGAGGTCGACGCAGTATCAAGCGATGACACCCAGCTGGCCGGTATGGCCGAGCAGGACCCCCGGACCGAGATCGTCGGCCCGCCACTGTCCGAAGAGCCCTACGCAATTGGGATCAGCAAGGACAACCCTGACCTGGTGCGTTTCGTGAACGGCGTCTTGGAGCGCCGCGCTGAGGACGGGCGATGGCTGGCGAGCTACCAGCTCTGGCTGGCGGACCTTGGCCCACCACCGGCGCCACCGACACCGCAGTACCGGGACTGACCCATGACCAGCTACGGCGGCGGTGAACCGGGGCAAGCCCCCGCTCGGCCAGTGACCTCCCAGATTGTGACCGGCGGCGCACCCCGGGTCACGCTGATCAGTCTGCCCGAGATGCCGGACGGCGAAGATCACATGGCACCGGTACTGAATGATCC
>DASQVB010000113.1:0-9069 GCA_035640975.1 Pseudonocardiaceae bacterium | reverse complement strand
GCGAGCGGTTTGAGCGAGCATGTCCTCGCAGTGGCGCTGGCCTTCGCCGGAGGAGCGGTGCTGGCCTCGCTCGCTGACACGCTGATGCCCGAGGCGTTCGAGCACGGTCGGCCACTCAACGCCTTCGCCACCGCCGCAGGGTTCTTCCTGTCGTTTGTGCTCGCAGCCTAATCAGCCAGGCCAGTTCAGGTCGGGCCGTGCTGCTCCCCCGAGGGCTGGTGAATGGTGATGTCCTGGATGCGGAAGCCACGGTGATGGAGTTTCGGCGAAGCGGTCGAGGACCCGCCGTGTGACCTCGTCCATGACCGTCGGACGCGGCAATCGGGAGTATCTGGTCATGCACTGACGTTGGGTTTAGCCGTTGTCAGCAGGTGCTCGAGCGCACTTACCCAGGTTTCCACGATGGCGATGTCGTCAACCCTGCTGTGCGCGGTGCCCAGCAGGTTGGGAAGTAGTCGTGCAGAAATCAGGGCGCCGAGCCCGATCGTCGCGATGGCATCAGCCTGCTGGGCGGATACAACCGATCCAGATCGGTCGATGATCCACTCAGCGAACTCGCGGTAGGTCAGGTCGACGACCGCGACGACGGCGTCGGTGAGGATTCTAGGTCCGTGCCGAGCCTCGCTGGCGAGCAACCGCAGTAGTTGGGCTTCCTGGTCGAGCTCGGCAAGAACATATCGAGCAGCGATGGTGAGTGCGGTGTGCAGATCTCCGAGGTCGGCGAACAGCCGGCGAATGTCGCGTAGGGCGGCGAGCCGGCTCAGCTGCCGTTCGACTCCGGCGGTCAGGAGCGCTTCCTTGGACGGGAAATGGTGGTAGATGCCGCCGGCGCCGGGGCTGAGCCCGGCAGCTTGTTCGATCCGGGTGATGCTGGTACCGCGGTAGCCGTGCTCGCTGAACAGCTCCATCGCCGCGTCGATGATGCGATCCCGGGTCGCTGCGGTTGACAGATCGCCCATGACACCAAAGTATTTACTTAGTCATGTCAAGCGTCAACTGAGAGAGGCGCGATGGCGGTGTTCAACGAGCATGGTCGCAGTCGACTGGCCCGTACGGTTCCCCTGGCTGGGTTGGCTGGCCGGACCGCCGGTGAGGCGGTGGTTGCCGCCCTGCGCAAACGGTTGACCGGCGAGGACAGCGCCGAGTTCCACGAGCGGACGAGTGAGCGCTACGCGGCCATGCTCGGCCACTCGAAGGGGGTGCTGATGAAGGCCGGGCAGGTGCTGTCCTTCGTCGCGCTCGGGTCGCTGGTCCCCCCGGAGCGTCAGCGCGTCTACCAGGCGGCGATGGCCCGGCTACAAGCCGACGCCCCGCCGATGGCCCCGGAACTGGCAACCGCGGTGGTGGAGGCTGAGCTGGGCGCGCCTCCGGAGGAGGTCTTCGCGGAGTTCGACCCGCATGCGTTCGCGGCGGCGTCGATCGGGCAGGTCCACGCGGCACGGCTGGCCGACGGGCGGCGGGTGGCGGTCAAGGTGCAATATCCCGGCGTCGATCAGGCCATCCGAGCTGATCTGGACAACACCGAGCTGCTGGCCACCTTCCTGCAGCTGGTCGGGGCGATAGTGCCCGGCTCCAATCGGCTCGATGTACGCGCGGTGGCCCGGGAAGTGGCGGCCCGGATCGGTGAGGAGATCGACTACCGCATCGAGGCCACCCACCAGACCGACTTCGCTGACGCGTACCGAGGTCATCCGTTTATCCGCATCCCCGAGGTGGTGCCGCAGCTGTCGACCCGCCGGGTGCTCACCATGGATCTCGTGGACGGCATGCGCTGGTCCCAGGCGGTGGCGGCGGATCAACAGTTGCGGGACCGGTGGGGCGAGGTGATCTACCGGTTCGCGCTGGGCAGCCTGCGAATGATGGGTATGTTCCACGCCGATCCCCATCCGGGGAACTACCTGTTCCACGACGACGGTGCGGTGACGTTCCTTGATTTCGGTTGCGTCAACCGGTTCTCCGCAGAACAGATCGAGCTGATGCAACGGATCGTCGCCGCCGCGATGGCCGATGACGCTGCAGCCTTGTGGGACACCTTCGTCGAGATCGGTTTCCTGACCGCCTCCGACGCACCCACGCCGGCGGAACTGCTCGAGTGGTACCGCGACAAGCTGCAACCACTGGTGGCCGAACAACCATTCACCTACACGCCGACCTTCGCCGCGTCCGTGGTGCAGGGTTACTTCGAACGCCGGGGCGCGGCCGGGTCGGTGGTGCGCCGCGTCGAGCTGCCCCGCGAGTACGTGTTCCTCACCCGGATTGACCTCGGACTCACCGCCCTGCTGGCCGAACTGGAAGCCACCGGTCCGTGGGCGGCGATCCGCAGCGAATGGGACGAGGATGGGCCCCCCGCCACCGAGATCGGCGAGCTCGACGTCGAACATTGGGCCCGGCGGGGGCTGAAGACCGTGGAGCCATGATGATTCCCACCGGTGATCCTTACCCGTCCTATCGCGCGCTGCGTGAACAGCACCCGGTGTACTGGGACGGCGACCTGGATGCGTTCCTGGTCAGCTCCTACGCCGAGGCGAGCGCCGTGCTGCGCGGTCCGGGATGGAGCAGCGACCCAAATCGCAACCCCGCACTCGCCGCCCGGCTCGATCGCGGCGAACTCGGAACCCAAGCGCTGCCAATGACCCTGCTGACGATGGACCCGCCCGACCACACCCGGCTGCGGCGGCTGCTCGCCCCGGCATTCACTCCCCGGGCCATCGACGCGCTACACCCCCGAATCACCGCCGTGGTCAAATCCGCCGTTGCCGACCTCGACAAGGCGCATGAGGTCGACGTCATCGCCGACATCGGCTATCCGATCCCGCTCGCCGTGATGTGCGAGCTGCTCGACGTCGACATCGAGGGCGCGCAGCTGTTGCGTACCGAGACCCCCAAGCTGGTGGGAATGCTCGAGTTCGACCCTGACGAGGAAGCGGTCCTCGCCGCCGAGGAGGCCACCGCCAGCCTCGCGCTTCATCTTCTGCCCCTCCTCGGCGACCGCCGTCACCGTCCCGGCGACGATCTGGCCAGTCAGCTCCTGCGCCTCGGAGACGACGACGGCGACGAACTTGGACTCGACGAAGTGCTCGCCACCTGCATCCTGCTGCTCACCGCCGGGCACGAAACCACCGCCAATGTGATCGGCAATGGCGTCCTCACCCTGATGGAACACCCCGACCAACTCCACCTGCTCCAGCATGATCCCGCGCTGATCAAGCCGGCGATCGAGGAGATACTTCGGTTCGAGTGTCCCGCAAAGATCATCGGCCGTACCAACCTCATCGACCGGCAACTAGGCGGGAACACCATCCGCGCCGGCCAGCGCGTGCTCGTTCTGCTGGGCGCAGTGAACCGGGATCCGGAGCAGTTCTGCGACCCCGAGTGCTTCGACATCACCCGAACTCCCGTTCCGCACCTCGCTTTCGGTGCGGGACCGCATTTCTGCCTCGGAGCTGCCCTGTCTCGCGCGGAGGCCCAGGAGACCCTGCGGCAACTGCTGCCGCTGCTGACCGAGTGGCGACTGGCACCTGGAGCGCCCGCCTGGCGAGTTTCCGACACTTTCCGCGCGCTCGAGAAGCTGCACCTCGTCAGCCCCGCGACTCAATCCTGACCCTTTCCTCCGCCCGGCCCCCCGGTCGACGGGCCCGTGAACGCGGGCGTCATCGATACGGTGATCCGATCAGTGAGGGGGTTCGATGAGCGAATGGTGGCGGGACGCGGTCGTCTATGAGATCTACCCGCGCTCGTTCGCGGACCGCGACGGCGATGGTGTGGGCGACTTGGCAGGGATCACTGCCCGCCTGGGTTACGTGGCGAAGCTGGGGGTCCAGGCGGTGTGGATCACACCGTTCCAGCGCTCACCGCAAGCCGACCATGGTTACGACGTCAGCGACTACTGCGACGTCGACCCCCTGTTCGGCGACCTGCCGGCGTTCGACGAGATGCTGCGCGCCGCGCACGGTCACCGGCTACAGGTAATCGTCGACCTGGTCCCGAACCACTGCTCAAGTGCTCACCCGCTGTTCCAGGCGGCACTGGCGGCCGGGCCGGGCAGCCGGGAACGCGCGCGCTTCCACTTCGCACCTGGCCGAGGGCCGGGCGGCACGGTGCCACCGAACAACTGGGCCAGCGTGTTCGGCGGTCCGGCTTGGACGCGGATCAGCGAACCGGACGGCTCGTTGGGGGAGTGGTACCTGCACCTGTATGCCCCTGAGCAGCCGGACTGGAACTGGCGGGACCCGCGCACGGCCCCGTTCTTCGACGACGTGGTGCGTTTTTGGTTTGACCGCGGAGTGGACGGGCTGCGCATCGACGTCGCGCATGGCCTGTTCAAGGCCGAGGGACTGCCGGACCTCGACGCAACCGCGACCGTGCAGCCGATGCGGCTGCGGGCCAATCCGCTGGCGTGTGACCGCGAGGAGGTACATGACGTCTACCGCCGTTGGCGGGCGCTGGCCGACGCCTACTCGCCGCCGCGGGCGCTGATCGGCGAGGTCAACCTCGCGCCCGCGCGGGCGGTGCGCTACACCCGACCCGACGAGTTGCATCAGGCGTTTGCGTTCGGGTTCCTGGCCGCGCCATGGGACGCACGAGCCTGGCAGTCGATCATCAGGGAGCTGCTCGGCACGCGGGTCCGTGGCGGTGCGCCGGTCACCTGGGTCGTGGAAAACCATGACGTCGTCCGCGCTGCAACCCGGTACGGCGGCGCCCGCGGGGCTGCCCGAGCCCGTGCGGCCCTGCTGACCGTGCTCGGGCTGCCCGGTGCCGCCTACCTATACCAGGGACAGGAGCTCGGGCTACCCGAAGTCGACGTGCCACCGCAGGCCCGACAGGACCCCGCGTGGTTGCGCTGTGGAGTGTCCCGCGATGGCTGCCGAGTTCCCCTGCCGTGGCGACGAGACAAGATTGGGACGCACGGCTTCTCGGCGGCGCCGGCGCGATCGCCCTGGCTCCCGGTCCCCGCGGGCTGGGGCGCGTACTCGGTGGAGGCGCAGAAGGCAGACGCGGCCTCCCCGCTGCACCTGTGCCACACCGCGCTGACCCTGCGTCACCAGATGCACACCCAGGGCGTCCTGTCCACCGACGATGCCGTGGACGTCGACATCAACGCCAATGGGCGACTGGTGGTGCGCAGGGACGCGGCGATCGTCCTCGTCCTAGCGATGGGAAACACGCCAATACGCCTACCGTCGGGCCGGCTGCTGATAACCAGCGGTCCGCTCGCCCCCGACGGCCGGCTACCGCCGGATACCACCGCATGGCTGCGCTGCTGAGGCCGAAACCAGAGGTTCATGTCAGGAGATCGAGGGGGCTTGGTGTCCTTAGTGATCGTCTTGCTGTGCTGGCGGCCCCAGGTTGCGCCCGGATGGTCCGCCTCAGAGCGGGCTGACCTTAACCTCGGCGCCCGCCGCCGGATGGCCGAGCAACGCGGCGGCGCTGGCGCCGCGGGTGAACAACTCATACCAGGCGACGTCCCCGTTGGAGGTTCGCCACCCGGAGCTTCCGGGTGCGAACGACGTCTCCCCGGCTGGCACCTCGAACGTGCCATCGCTCACGATCGCCTCAACGCTACGGTCGCCGGCCTGTACCCGCACCCGGGTGCCGGACGGCGCCGGCGGTTGCGACCAGGTGGTCTTCAGGTTGCCATAGCCGTCGATGTACGCCACGACCCGCTCCGGTGGCGGCGGTACCGCCTCGTCGGCGAGCCCGGGGCCCAGCGCGGTGTCGTCGCCACGGGCGAGCGCAGCGACCAGCTGCGGGAACACGTCACGGGAGCGAAACTGGGAGCTCGACTCCGGCACTCGCACCTCATGCAGCGGGGTACCGGCCGGGTATAGGAAGGAAAACGTGTATTTAGAGTTCGGCGCGGCTACCAGCACACCTGCCGGGGTCCGGCCGGCGACGAGCCGTTCGCCCTCATTCTCTGGCCGCGGGTCGTTCTCGTCCTCCCGCGGCGCGACGTTGCAGTAGACCACGCGGTCGGTTGGACCGTCGGTGAGCGCCAGCTGCGCGACGCAGAAGCCGGCGCTTAGCGTGTCAAAGGCGGGCACCGGCGTCAGCATCAGCTGCGCATCGGGCAGGTACTGCGCGAGCCGCTGCGCCACCTCGGCGAAGGCAAGGTCGCCCAGCCCGTAGTCGGCCACCACGTGAACCAGCACGTGCATCCTCCTGTCAAGCCCAGGGCTTTACCGACGCAGGCGGTGGCGGTACTGCCACGGGTCTGCGACATGTTAGACACAGATTCGGCGAAGTGGTAGCGGCGAGACCAGCCGTGGACGCTCTGGTGGATGCCCCTTGTTGACCCCCCGACCGCCGAAGCGCCGGCGAAGAGTGCCGCCGCATCATGAAGCGGCCAGCAAGAGCCGAATCCACGCGTCGCACAGGTGCTCGCCGAACCGCTGCGGCGTCCAGCCCCGCCGCCGCACCAGCAGCAGGTAGTACTCCGCCGCCGTCATGCTCCAGACGATGTCGGCCACTTCATCATCGGTGAGGTCGGCGCGCAGCTCGCCGGTGGCCCGCAGGTCCGCGGCAAATAGCCGCATGTTTCCCGCCCGCCGGTCGGCCAGCTCGGTGTCCAGTGCAGCGCACTCCGGGTCCCGGGCCGCCGCGTCACGCAGGGCGAGTTGCACAGGCGCGGTCCGCGGCGCAATTCGGGCGATCGCCCCCGCGTAGATGGCGATCTTCTCCCGGGCGCTCGGCGCGGCCCGAATGGCCCGCACGTAATCTCGCTCCTCCGCAGGCACTGCAACGTCGCGCCCGGACAGTGCAGTCTCGAAGACCTCGCGCAGCAGCACCGGCTTGCGGCCCACCGTGGCATACAGGGTGTCCACTGCCACACCGGCCCGCTCGGCGATCTGGCCGACAGTGGTCGCGGCGTAGCCGCGGGTGGTGAATAGCTCCCGCGCGGCCTCCAGTACGGCATGGCGGGTGGCTGCGGCGTGCTCGGCGCGCTGCGGGGCTTGGTAGCGCCGCTTCACTGAGGGCTTGACGGCGTCAGTCATCGGGTGGAACCTTAGTCGCACATCCATCCGAAAGCACTTCGGACGAATATTCCGGGAGGACTACGTGGTCTACGCCTACACCCAGGACGTGCCGATCGGGCCCGACCTGTACCAGCGGATTCTCGACGACATCGGCCCCGAGCCCCTGGCCGGGTCGCTGGTGCACGTGTGCGTGCGGCTACCCGAGGGCGGCCTGCGCTACATCGACATCTGGGAGTCCGAGGAGGCCTGCGCACGGGCCTTCGACGAGCGCATCCACCCTGCCGTGGACCGCGCGTTCGGCGGGGCCCGCCCGCCTGGCGAACCCGAGGTGCACCGGCTCGACGTCATCGACGTCCGAGGCGCGGTCGTGCCAGACGGTGTGCGATGAGCATTGTGGGGCCCGGCGTACGCCCGATGCCAGCGCTGCTCGCCGCGGCCCGTCCGGTGGCGATCGTGCTAATCGGGATTCTCACCGGCGCGGTTCTGGCCACGTGGCTCAGCGAAGCGTCGCTCGGCGGCTCGGCCGAACTTTGGATCGCATACCACCAAGCCATCACCCCCGCCTACACCCGTGCCCTCCCGCCGCTCGGCGGACTCGCGCTGATCGCGGCGCTGGTGGCACTGGCCGCGTCGTGGTGGAGTCCGCGCGACCGTCGACTCGTCCTTGCTGCGGTGGCGTGCCTGCTCCTCAGCCTCGTCGTCACCGTGGCCGCGCACTTTCCGATCAACGCCGAGATCGCGACGTGGCGGCCGGTCGCTCCACCCGCGGACTGGCAGCAACTCCGCGATCAGTGGCTCGCCGCCCACGCCGTACGCACCGTGCTCACGGTCGCCGGATTCGTGCTGCTCCTCGTTGCTGGTCACCGACACGGCGACGGACGGAGCAGGCATAGCTCAACATGAAAAGCACACGGCCTGCCCAACGCTTCCAGGGTCCGCGGAGAAAAGGTCGACGAGCGCAAGCACCACAGGATCGTCCGGCTTGCTTCGCTTGACGGCTGCCAGCGCAGCGGCCATGACCGGGATGGCCAATCCCTGGACTTCTGCTCGGGATCCCGCTGGGTTAGGTACGGAGTGATTTGATCAATGCTTTGATGCGCCGCTTGGCGTCGTACGGGTAGTAAGGCCTCGACGAGTCGATCGGACGCGAGGATTCGGGGCGGAATTCCTCGTGCGGCCAGAGCCGCGACAGTCCCGCCCGCTGATCGGGTGACACCCTTGGCTGACGCAGGCTGAGCGATCGGCGCGGAGCTCCCCCGCACTCTCCTGCCGCAAACCGATTAGCCTACTCGGCAGCCCAACGTTGGATCGAACGAATCTGGTGGTGGGCTAGGGCAGTATAGGAGGGATTGTGATGGCTGACGAGGGGCGAACGATCGCGGCCGTACCTGGACAGCCGCCGCGGCTCACGCACGAGGAGCTGCAACGGGCCCAGACCGAGACGCTGGAGGGGCCTCGGCGCCGGTACGGACTTGCCGCACGGGTCCTCTTCACGTTGCTCGACGTGGTGTACGGTAAACCACTCACGCTGCGCAAGTTCAAGGTCCTCGAGTTGATCGCTCGAGTTCCTTACATGGCCTGGGAACAGGTTGCCTTCATCGCCATCACCCACGTACATACGCACACAGGTATGGCCCGGCGCATACACGAGCGTGTTGCCACGTCCCGCGCGCAGCAAGACAACGAGATGTACCACCTGCTCATTATCGAAGAGCTGATCGCCAGGTCAGGCCAGCCACAGCCACAGATCAAGTTTTTCTGGTTACCGCAGGCGATCGCTTTTGTCTATTACCAGTTATCATGGTTGCTCTTTGTAGTGAACCCGAGCTGGTCATATCGTCTCAACGCGGACTTCGAAGACCACGCGGAACACGAATACATGACGATGGTCGCAGAACATCCCGACTGGGAAAGCGCACCATTCGAATCCGCGTTCGCTGACGACTTCGGTCACTTCGACTCACTCGCGGACGTGTTTCGGCAGATCGCCCACGACGAGCGGGTACACAAGCTCGAGAGTGAGGCCCTGATGAAGGAATCCCGGTTCCGCTGACTCGACCACGGTCATCGGCGTTGTGCCAGACATCGGGAGTAA
>DASQVB010000112.1:0-2643 GCA_035640975.1 Pseudonocardiaceae bacterium | reverse complement strand
GAGATCATGAAGTCGCTGTCCTGAGGCCGTCCCATGTTTGCAGTGTGGTGGCCTTCAAGTACCGCAAACCCGGGCTGACGGGGCCTTAAACCGCCACCAACTCGAGCGTCGAATGAGCCACTCAATCCGGTTGCATCGGGGCGCGTCGTTCTGGTGCTCCTCAGCACCAGGGCATTGGGCTGCGAGGCTGGCAGCCGTGAGCCTACTGTTGCCGGTGTACCCTCGCGCTCCAGCAGCTGAGGGCACCCGTTCCAGTTGGGGCGCGACGATTGGCCTTGCTTGCTTGCCTGCCGTCGTCGGCTACATCGCCGCCGTTGCCGCGCTCGCATTGATCGGTCTCGCAAGCGGGGCGGCAAGTGGTGCAGATAACTTGATGGCGCGGGTGGCTCAGGTGGGTGCGGTGGGATGGCTTGCCGCGCATCACGTCCCCCTGACCGTCGGTGGGTCCCCGCTCGGTGTCCTGCCGTTGCTGCCCACGCTGCTTCTCGGCGCGCTGGTCGCCCGCGGCGCGGCCGGGGCGGTGATCCGTTCCGGAATTCACAAGCCCGCCGAAGCCGGATGGTTGGCCGCAGCGATCGCGGGGACCCACGGCGTTGTGGGTACCGTCCTGGCACTGTTGGTAACCCCCCCATCCATCACCGCGGATCCCGTCCAGGCCGCTGTCTGGTGCGCGCTGGTCGCCGGCGTGGCGGCTGGTGTGGGCCTGGCCCGGCCCTGCGGATTGCTGCCTGCGGTGCTGCATCGGGCACCCGACTGGGTGCGACCTGGCCTCGTGATAGGCGCGTGGGGTTCGGTGGTCCTGCTCACCGCTGGTCTCACTGTGGTGTTGCTAGGTCTGGGTGTGTCTGCGCCGGAGGCCTTCCAGATGTCGGGGTCTGATGCCGGTAGCGCTTTCGGCCTGACCCTCCTGTCGATCGGGTACCTTCCCAACGCGGCGATCGCCGGACTGTCCTGGCTGGCAGGATCCGGCTTCTCGATCGGGGCGCTGTCGATCAGCCCGGTCGCGATGGTGGTAGCGCCGATACCGGAGCTACCACTACTTGCCGCGCTGCCGCAGGGTCCGGTGCAGCCGTGGTGGGGCGTCGTGCTCGCAATTCCCCTGCTGACCGGAGCCGCGATGGGGCGCCGTTGCGCCGCCGCTGCCTCCGACCTGGTAGGGCGGCTTCGGGTACTCGGGGTGGCAACCGCAGCACTCGCTCTCGGCAGCGCGGTGCTCGCGGCGTTGGCCGGCGGGCGGTTGGGTTCAGCGAGATTCGATCCCGTCGACGTTGCGTCGGGGTCCCTCGCGGTCGCGCTGCTCGGCGCGACGCTGCTGGGCGGCTGCGCTGCCACGCTGCTGTCTACCCAAGATGCGCCGCTGCCGGCGGAAGGTGCGGTGGATACGTTGCCTACCCAGGCCAGTCCCGGCGCCGGGACTGGTACCGCAGACGATGGGGATGACGGACCATGCGCGGGGGAGGAAACCGAGACGCAACTGACGGAGCCCGACTGCTCGCCTGGGGACGATCCGCCCGACAACGAAGAGCACCAGGGTGCCCATCAGCGCCCGGATTAGTAATGCCCCGGTGCGGGTAACGCTGCGATCTGCCGTGCACAGTGCAGTATCACGCCGGTACTACGGTCGGCGTCCTCGTCGGTAGTATTCCATCCGGACACGCTGATGCGCATCGCGATTCTGCCGTTCCAGTGGGTGGGTCCGCACCAGCAGGTGCCATCGGTTTGGACGGCGGTGATCAGGCGAGTGGTGGTCTCATCGGAGCCGGCGACGACGAGCACTTGGTTGAGCACCACCTCGTTGAGGATTTCTAATCCGGCCCGGGCCAGCGCGTCACTGATCCGGCGGGCCTGCCGGCATGCGTTGGCCACCAGCTTCGCTATTCCAGCGCGGCCCAGGCACCGAAGTACCGCCCAGATCTCGATTTGGCGTGCGCGCTGCGAGGACTGGGGCGTGTGGTGCATCGCCTCGAAACCGTTGTCCGGGGGGAGATAGTCGGCGACGGAGGCGAAACTGCGACGGAGGTATTCGGCGTTGCGAACGAACACGATTCCGCTGTCGTAGCTGACATTGAGCCACTTGTGCGCATCGGTGGCCCACGAGTCGGCCTCGGTCAGGCCGGTCACGAGGTGTTGGCGGGCGGGATCGGCCAGTGCCCACATACCGAATGCACCATCGACGTGCAGCCACGCGTCATGTTCCCGTGCCCAGGCCACGATCTGCGGGAATGGATCGAATGCGCCGGTGTTGACCTCTCCGGCTTGGGTGCACACGATGACCGGTCCGTTGATATGGGGAAGTAACTCGGCGCGCATCCTCCCTTGGTCATCAGCCGGTACACGACGCACTTGATCCCGACCCAGCCCGATCAATCCCAACGCCTTGAACAACGTGGAATGGGATTTGTCACCGGCCACCACGGTCAACACCGGTGCTCCCGACATGCCCTGGCGCTGCACGTCCCAACCCAGGCGGGCAAGCTGATGATCCCGTGCGGCGGTCAGTGCCGTGACGTTGGCCATGGTCGCCCCGGTAACGAGCGCGGCCTCGCTGGTGTACGGCAGTCCAAACAACTGCACCAACCAATTCCGAGTGACCTCATGCAAGCGGGCCACCACCGGACTCATCACCGGCAAAGCGGCGTTTTG
>DASQVB010000111.1:0-17583 GCA_035640975.1 Pseudonocardiaceae bacterium | reverse complement strand
GCCAGGTGGCGACGACGGGGCCGGCGGCGTCGACCGCGACGGCCGCAGCCCACAGCAGGTAGCGGGGGGCGCCGTCGACCGCGAGCGACACCGCCCATAGCGCGGTGCTCACTGCGGTGCTTGAAAGGTAGACGGCGATGGTCGGGCGGGCCTCGGTGACGTGGCGCCACGCTCGCGCGTGGAGCAGCAGCAAGATGATCCGGCCGGCCAGGAAGCTCAGCGCGAACGGGGTGGAGAACTCCGAGGTGGCGGCCGAGGCGCTGGCCGCGCAGCCGGCGATGGACAGCGTGGCGGCGAGCTTGGCGATCCGGAAGATGACATCATCGGTGTCAAAGCGGTTGGCGTAGAGGGTGAAGCCCACCCACGAGAACCAGATCGCGATGAACAGGCCGACGAACGTGCCAAGACCGCGCCAAGTGAGGTCGCTGACGAACGTGCTCGCCAGCTCGAGCACAACCAGCACATAGGCGAGGTCGAAGAACAGCTCCAGCCGGCTCGCGCTGGCCTCCTGGCCGGTACGCAGGGCCGGCGGCCTGACCAAGGGCTGCGGCCGTTGGGCACTGGCCGAGCTCACGACGCGCCCCTGCGCCTCATCACCGCTCGGGCGGGCACCAAGTACGAGTGGCTCGAGTTGCCAACCAGCATCAGCGCCGACCTCGATGACTCCCCCGGTGATCGCGCGGGACCGCGATGGTAACCGGGTCGGGGAGCGTCAGAGGAGCAGCACAAACCAATCCCACAACCTTTCCCGGTCATCACCTGCACCGCCGGCTCCGGCCACCGACACGGGTTGCCGTCGGACCAGCGTTTCCGTCACCGAAAGTACCGCGAAGGCTCACCAGGAAATGGGGGACGGTACCGCCCTGCGCGAGCGGCCCACGGAGAGGACCCACCCGAGCCCGTGTCAGCCGGGATGGGCAAATGGCGTGCGGGACGGACAGCCCTGGCTGGCATATGGGACACAGCAGCCATCGATCCTGCTCGCTGCGTTGACGGCCGCAGAGAAGATCCAGTTGAGCAGCCGGACCGGTTCCCGCCAGCCGCTTGAGGCATCGGAGGAGCTGACGTAAGGAATGCGCATCGGACGGAAGTCGCGACAGCTCCCCTAGCCGATCACCAGCCAGTTACACGATGCTCGGACACTCCCTGAGCGCCACACCGCGACGACGCCCGTTGGGCGCCGTGCTCGCTTGCCGGGGTCGGTGGATGAGCGCCGACCGCCAGAGCCGTCGCGGAATCGGATCTACCTCCAGCGATACGGTGTCTCCGTGTCCAGTAGCTCACCGAGTGCGGTAAGGCCGCTGTCGATGGTTCGGCGCCGTTCGGGGGTGGCGCCAGGGGCACTGTTGCATTGAGGCGAAGAGCGTCCTCGCCGTGCATCAAGCAGGGAGGCAAGACCCTTCAGGTGCCCCCGCAAACCCCTGATAAATCAGATATTCGAGGGTTTCTTGCATGGCTTTTGGCCGAGCGGGTGGAGCAGGTCAGGTGGACCGATCGCTCCGTCCGCGGCGTTGGGCTCATCACCGGTTCCGTTCCAGCGCGGTCGCCGCGAGGGGCACGGTGATCGCCGAGATCGTGGCTAGGAGGGCCGACGTTCGTGGCGTGACCTGGCGCTGCACCCCGGACCAGCACCGAGGTGGCCACGTCGCTGGCGTGAATGACGAGGCCCTCGCGCAGCCCGTGCTGTAGTTGCGCGTCCCGCCGAATCAGTAGCTCGGCACCGAGGAACATCGTGCGCACGCCGAACAGCCGGAAGGCGTAGATGCCCGCTGGGCTCACCGCTTGGGCGGGGTCGATGCGGCGGATGAGGAGCTGGGGAGCTACGAGACCGGTGGTGCCGTTGGCCAGCCGTACGCCTGCCAGAAGCAACCGAGCAACCTGACGTAGACCACGACGACGTGACACTGTCCCCCGATCCCGTAAAAGCGGGATGCGAGACGGCGGTGGTGCGTTGATTGATCACCAGCTCGGGCAGCTTGGGTTGATGCGTCGTCGCCCCGACCGAGTGCCAACACCGAGTTTCGGCTTCTGAATTACCAGTCTGGCGCTTTCACCTGTATTCGCAGCGTTGTGCGTGTCAACGGCTGGGAGTGCTTTGGCGGGCACCATCTGAGTACGTCCTAGAATGCAGGATCCCCGGATGTGAGTCCCGTGAACATTTCGAGGGTGTCCGCATCGTGGTGGATGACTGCTACCACGACGTCCGGACGTCCTCGAGCATCGGCATCCGGCTTTGACGCGCCTTCCCCAGCATTCCCAGCGCCAATTCACCGCCGGGATCGCAAGGGCTGAGCTACCTCACCGTCCACAATGCCGCGAGTCCCTCGTCCTCAACGCAGCCCCGCCACAAAGCAGTGAATCAGGAACGAGGACCCGAAGCCGGCTTCCCGACGAGTCCACCGACGTCATGATCGACGAGACCATGCTTGCCAAGCAAGGCAACCAAGGCCAAGAAACGGGATCGTCGCGGAAGCAGCTCCTGTCCTGCGCCCCGGAAGCCGTTATGCCGTCCACCAGGCCGGGCGAGCGGCACCACACGGTGCCGTCAAGTGGTGTCGCGGAGGACAAGCCGTGTGGTTAGTGTGCAAGTCCCCCCTCGGACACACTCACTATTCACCCGGCTCACTGGCCGGATGGTTAGGTCAGCCAGCTGGGTGGCTGGTTCGTAGCGATCTGCAGGCCGATGGCTTGGTAGAGGTTTGACAGACTCTCGCGGTTGGTGCCTGAAAGCGCAGCGCCCATGTCTTCGAGTGAGTCGACCATCGCGTAGACCTCTGCATGGGTCAGCGCGTTCGGTGCAGGTCTGTTCTCCAGCTAGGCGTGTGCAGCGGCTCGGGTCGCCTGGGCTCGTTGATCGCGTCGACCAGGGCCGCGGGATCAACACCGGCCTCGATCGCGGCCTGGAGCCGACGCAACCGGGTTTCGGCGTCGCTCAGTTTGCTTCTGTGCGGCTTGATGGGCGTCTAGGGCCGTGTCCCGCGAATCACGGACGGAATCGGAGGCCGAGACTTGAGTGCTCGTGGCTCCCGAACTCAACAGCAGCGCTGTTCGATCGGCTCAGGACAGCACTGCTGTTGAGTTCGGGAAACCGAGCGTCAGGAACTAGCATGGAGATCCGCGGGACACGCCGTAGTCGGTTATCGGTCAGTTGCTGGGAGGTGACCAGCGCTTCAACGGTGCGGTCGACGTTCTTTGGTGCGACAGACCGCTGATCCAGCTGTCGGCGGCATCACGGATCGGATCTTCGCGCAGGTAAACCGCTGGTTGGTGGAGCGCCAGGGGCAAACGTGCGGGCTGTATATTCCGTATATTCCGTGTGCCCGAGGACTGGCTTCCATTTTCCGGCTGCAGATCGCGCACCGGATACGCCCCCGGAACAGATACACCTGCTTGGTAGTGCGCCTACTGCGTTCGGTCTTCCGGGCGGTCCGCAGTCCCCCGGGCCCTCTTGAGCGGCGTCTCAACTGTGCCTAGTGAACGCCTCGACGGACACGATCGCCGGGTGTGCGGGCTGTTGGAAACGCACGATGCGAGCCAGATTGGATCGACGGAATCGGACGACATGGCCGGCTGCCACATCATCGGGGTTGAGCAGCGTTTCGTGTTTTGTCCACCGTCCGAAGATCGCGTATCCCGTGTAGCGGGGGTTTTCCAGGATCGCCCGCACGGGTGCTCCCTTGCCAGCCGTCAGCGAGTCGGTGCCGGTTCTGGTTTGGCCGTCTCGCGGAGAGGCACGGGATTGCATCGCGGTTGAGGCCGTTGGCAATAGAGCGGTCCCGTTGCCGTCCAGGTACTCGGCGAGGCGCTGTTGGTTTCCGCTTCCCGCCTGATGTGATCTTGGTGGCGTGCGTTGGTATCTCGCTATGGGCTTTCCCTACCGTGACGTCGAAGAGCTGCTAGCCGAACGGGGCATCACTGTAGATCACGTAACCGTCTATCGGTGGGTGCAGCGGTTCACCCCGCTGCTGGTTGATGCGGCACGTCCCTACCGGCACGTCCCGGGAGATCGTTGGTTTGTGGACGAGACGTATGTGAAGGTCGTCGGGTGGTGGGTGTATTTGTATCGGGCGATCGATCAGTACGGCCAGGTCATCGATGTGCTGGTCTGCCCGAAGCGGGATCTGGCGGCCACCGCCGGTTCTTCACCTGTGCTCTGGTGCACGGCCCACGCCCGACCGAGGTGACCACTGATCGGGCGCCGGCCTACCCGCGAGTGGTTGAGGAGCTGATACCTGCTGCCTGCCACGTTACCGAACAGTATGCGAATAATATCGTCGAAGTCGATCACGGGCGCCTGAAGGCCCGGTTACGGCCGATGCGCGGCCTGAAACGGCTGTGCTCGGCACGGGTGATCAGCGCCGGCATGCGTTCGTGCAGAACCGCCGCCGCGGCCACTACGAACTCGGTTTGGGATATTGACCCACGGCATCGGCTCACGGTGATCTTCACCGAACTCGCCCATGCCATCTGATCGAAGCAGCACAGCGGAAATCTCGTCTGCTTCCCACCTACGCAACAGACCCGTTGGGGCAGCTTTGGGGGCAGGCGGGGGCCTGTCGTCTGACGCGCGGCGTGCTTCCGCTTGGGCCGGGTGGAACGCAGATCCCGAAGACCTATGGAGGTAACCCTTGAGTCGCCCGTGGCGATGAGCTGTTGAGGGGACGAACAGGGGAGTCGACCGCCATGACCAGTCCAGCCCCTCCGCCTGCACCGTCTTACCCACCGCCCCTCGCTGCCCCGCCGGCCAGATTCGTCGGACTGGCCTGGAGTTCGCTGATCTTGGGAATCATCGGCATCGTGTTCTCCCCGCTGCCAATCATCAACAACATCTCAGCGCTTGTTGCCGTGGTGGGGATCATTCTCGGATTGATCGCGTTGTTCGGTTCCCGGAAGGGGCTCGCCCTGATCGGCATCGGCTTATGCGTCCTGGCCGTGGTTTTCACCGTCGCAAAGCAAAACCATGATGTCGCCGTGCTCGACGGCCAAGGTGGCAGGATCAGCGGGCAACAGGAGCCCAGTGGCACGCCACAGCAGCTGACCTTCGGTCAGAGCTTCACCTACGAGGACGGCACTGTGGTCACCGTTGCTCCGCCTGTGCCCTACCAGCCGAGCAGCACCGCATTCATCGCTGGCGGCGCGGCGCGGTCGGTGGCCACGAAGGTGGCGATCACCAACGGCACGACCAAGCCTCTGGATCTGAGCGGCGTGGGTATTCAAGCGACAGCGGGTGAGCAGGCAGTGGAGGAAGTATTTGACAGCGAAAAAGGCCTCCATGGGCCGCCACCCCAGACACTGCTCCAGGGTCAGCGCCAAACCTTTACCGTGGCCTTTGGCTTGCCGTTCAGGGAACGCACCGGTTCCGGGTGCAGATCAACCCTAGCTGGTTCGGGTACCAGCCGGTGTTCTACACCGGGCAGGTGTAGGAGCGCCCTGACGCGGGGAAATGTCTGACCGAGCGATGAAAGTGCTGTCCACGGTTGTCACGGTGGTCATCTACACCGTGGTAGTCCTAGTCATGGCCTCGATCGCTGGCGTGCTGTGAAGGCCATGAAAACTCCCTGCAATCGGCGCTCGCCACAGTTGCGGCATTCCTCTCCCCGGGATGGGGAGGGGTCTAATCCCCGGTGTACCGCCTAAAGGCGCGGTAGTAGGCGTCGTCCAGCATCTTCCGGGTGGTGGCCTTGCCCTGCTCGACGGGCGTCATCGTGTGTTCGTTGAGCTGGCGGGCGACGTGCGGGGAGTGGGACTGGACGATCACGAGCAGGTGGCTCGCGTCGCTTGACGGGCCGGTGCGGTGGTGGTCGATGATGTCCATTGGGTCGTGCTCCTGGTTCGGGCAGGTGCGCGATCAAGGCCCCGGCCTTGGTGTTAGCGCACCGACTGAGCCGCCTTACTTATGTCGCTATCGCGCTGTCGAATGTTGCAGCGGCCGGCGACTGTGCGGGGCTGCAGGGGGTCCCCGTGCCGTCGATGCTCTGAGGCGACCCGAGGACTGGCGCGCTGTTGCGTTGTCGCGATGAAAGATCGAGGCTAGCCCACCAGCGAGGACCGTCGCAGCTGCGACAACACCCACCCAACGTTTTCGACCGTGTTCCATGACAACTTCCGAGTCATGGGCCATCTGTGCGGCGTTTATTGGGTCGGGTATCAGTTGGCTCGGTCCGGGCGTGTGGCAGCAGCACTACCCGCTGCCGGGTAACGGGTGGGGGGCCAGCGTCGACTGGCTGCTCGCGATGCTCCCGGGAATCTGTGGAAGCGGCAGGTGCCAGCTCGTCCATGTCGGCCTCTCCACTGCTGGGGGCTCGTATGCGAACCTACTCCGACCAAGATACGTGGATATGTGGGAAACTCAAACTATTATTAATGTTTATCCGCCCGGCGCGGGCATCTGCATTTGCATATGACTTACTTATGGCACGGTTAAATGCACGTGCATACGAACCCTCTCCGCACGCTAAGCTGCAATGCAGGAGACGAAATTGATCCACCACAAACGCCGTGCGCGTGAGGGGCCGTGCGTGGTGCGTCGGGTCGGCTGCGCAAGTGAACCCGGGGACCCGGGGCGGCCAGCGAGGATCTAGTGGGACAGGGCCGTGCCCCCGGCGGGCCGGGATCGTCCAGACCAGCCCGGCGGCAGGAGGCGCCGAACTTCCCTAAATCTCACCCACAGATCACAGGTGTCAGGTCAGGGCGTTCACCGGCCGGTAAGCCAGACGATGCCGACAAAGTACGCACAGGCTAGGACTAGTGCTGTCACGGCCACCGCCCAGTTCATCGTGCGCTCGCGTCCTGGGCCGACAACCCGGTTTTGTCCATATCCTCTCCTGATTTCGGTATCTATTACATACCGGGTCCATGAGCGAAACATGATTTGAACAAAATATACTTTGAGGAGCTCTGAACTTCAAGACATGCAGGTCAAATGGTGACCCACTCAGCACGCTCAGCTGCATTTGCATTTGATTAACTATACGCACGCTCAGTTGCGGTTGCATATGCTCACTTGCGCGCGACCGTGTCGAATTAGTGGTGGCGTCAAGCCCGTTATCCAACGCACCGCACCAAGATCACATCAGGCGGGAAGCGGAAACCTGTGAAGCCAGACCTCGGTGTGGACACTCGGGCAGGGCGAGGACGCATCAGCCCAGCCTGCCCGCTCACGGTAACCCACCGATGCAACAGCGTCCTTTAGGTCACCCCGCGCACCACTTTGGGCTCCAACTCATTCCCTTGAATAGCCTCATCGGGTCGGCGGTCAGCAGGGGTGCGATTCGGGCGGCGGCGGTCTTGAGGTCGACGGCGAGGGCGGGAAGCCGGTCGTCGGTGAGGCGGATGGTGGGGCCTTGGACGGCGAGGGCGCCGGCCACGGTGGCGCCGTCGTGCCGGATCGGGACGGCGATGGCGCGGACGCCGGGTTGCGTTCCTCGTCGTTGAGCGCCCAGCCGCGGTCGCGCACCTGTTTGGAGTTCCTGTCGGAGTCGGTCCGGGTCGGTAATGGTGCGTTCGGTCCGCCTGGTCAGCTCACCGAAGGAGCGGATGAGGTGTCAGGGTCGCTGCAGTACGCGAGTAGGCACTTGCCCATCGCGGACAGGTAGAGCGAAATGCGGGTTCCGGGTGTCTGGTCGCATCGAGTTGCAGAAGTTCCTGCACGCGAGTCCGGATCTCATCTTTGGGGCGCTTTCGAATCTCGAGGCCGAACGAGACGTTGCGGTGGACCGACATGTGTTTGAACGCAGCGTAGTGCTGGAATAGAAGCCGACGTTGCGTTTGCGTGGTGGCGCCCGAGCAGGGCGGTGAGGCCGCCGGAGGGAATGTGCACGGAGACGTTGTCGACGGCGACGAAGTCGCCGAACCGTTTCGAGACGTTGCGGATGGCGATGCTCATCGGGTCGGTCCTTCCTTAGGGCGGATCAGCGAGACGATGACGAGGCGATGATCGCCGCGCCGGCGAGCAAGAACGACGTGGCGTACGCGGTGGACTGTTCGAAGTCCTGATAGCGCTGCTCGACCACTGTGAACCGAACTAGGACGAGGATCGAAACGCGGCATTTTCGAAGGAACTGGCCCCTTACCGGGGTGACGGAGCCGATAGCGGCGACCGCTCGATGATCGTCACCTCCTGGCCCTTCTCGCGGGCCGAGGTGGCTGGCTCGGCGCCGATCCAGCCACCTCCAATCACGACGAGCTTCCCGCCGCGCCCGATCCGCTCGGCGATCGCGTCGGCGTCGGGAAGGTCACGTTGTAGCACACTTCGTCCAGGCCCATCCCGGTATCCGCAACCGGCGGAGCTCCGCACTCGTCGTGAACAGCAGCCGGTCGAAGCGACCCGCTCACCACTTCCCAGCGCGAGCTCCTGGGCGGCGGTGTCGATCGCCTGCACCGCGTCGAGGTGCGCCGCTCATCGCGTGCTTGCTGGCTCGCACGATTGCGAATGTCTGGTTGTTGGTCATCGGGCTCCTCTCAGTCAGAGCCGCTGGGCGCTGATCCGGCGTCGGCGGCTTGGAGGCGGACGCAGCAACGAGGTGGGGCGGGATCCAGGTGAGCGGTCAACCCGGTGGTGGCCAGGCCGTCGAGGAACCCATCGAGCAGGCGCAGGTTCATTCCGCAGACGAGGGCGGTGTAGTCCTGCGCCAGGGTGTGGAACGGGCAGTTGCCGAGCGTGACATCGCCGCCTTCGATGCGCGGTTCGAAACCGTATGCCTCCAGCACGCCCAGTACGGTCTGGCGGATATCCGGGTCGCCAGCGGTACTGCGGGCTGTGTCGCCGAGTTCCTTACCCATCTGGTAGGCACGCTGGTCAAGAACCGCCCGCGGGGAGTCACCGGAGCGCTCGGCGTGCTCCAGGGCGCTGGACAACAGCTGTCCGGCCAGGTCATAGCGGCGCTGGGGCAGCGACACGGCCACGTGCTGATCCGACCGCCGGTACAGCTTGGCCGGGCGCCCCGCGCCAGGGCCGGTGCGGCCGGTAAGGCGTTGGTAGACCACGTCGAGCAGGCCCTCATCGACCAGCCGGTCGAGATGAAACGCCGCGGTCGTACGCGGCAGCTCCAGTGCGGCGGCAGCGTCGTCGCGACTCACCGGTTCGAGCTGACGCACCACGTAGTCGTACAGCCGGCGACGGGTCGGCTCGTCGAGCGCAGCGACCGCCGAGATCTGGGCCTCCCACGACTCCATCTATAACCAACTCCTGTTGACGAAACTACCAGATGAGTTCTAACGTTAGCACATCATAGATATAGAAAATTCCTTTGTGCTGCGGAGGCTGAGATGGGCGGGCCGGTAGTGGTGGTCGGTGTCGATGGGTCCCCGGCCAGCTACACCGCCCTGCGGTGGGCACTGGCGCACGCCGCCCGGATCGGCGCCCAGGTGCGTGCAGTCCGGTGCTGGACACCGATAGTGGCCAAAAGGTGGGAAGCCGCGGTCACCGGTGAGCCAGTGCCCCCAGAAGCTGAGCAAAAAGCCCGCGCCGAGCGAGAACTCGCTCAGGTCGTGGCGGCCGCACTGGCCCGGGTACCCGACGGGGCAGCGCGGGTTGCCGTGCGGCAAAGCGTAGCCCGTGGATCGGCTGGCCCAGCGCTCGTCGACGAGGCCAACGGTGCCGCCCTACTGGTTGTTGGGCACGGCCCGCGGGCCACTGAACTGCGGCACCGGTCGGTGAGCTGGTATTGCCTGCGGCACGCGACCTGCCCCGTGCTGGTCATTCCCCCCACGATGGCCACCCGCCGGACACTGCGCCTAGCGACCGCGGAAGTGCCCGCATGACCACCGCGCCCGCCCGGCCAATCCTCACCCCGAGTGGTCAGCTGACCATCCGCACCGACCCGAGCCGTCGACGGGTGGCCGCTGGCAGCCGACCCACCGCGCAGCAGAAGGCCGAGACTGCCCGCCAAGTGACCGATACCTACCCGGAACTGTTGGCCCCCACCGAGTTCGATCCCACGACCTTTCCCCGCCACGAGGGTGTCACCCGCACGGCCGAGGGCGTGGTGCGGGCAGCCAGCCGGGAAGTCACGGCCGCGGCTGGGGCAGTCGAGCAGGCCCGCGCCTTGACTGCGCGAGCGACGCCCCTGCTGGTCGAGACAACCCCCCAGCCACGCGACATCAATGCCCTCGCGACGCTCCTCGACCAGCTACCGCAACTGGCCGACGCGATGGGCCACAAGGTAATCCCGCTACTGGCTCACTTTGATCAGCCGGATCCCGGCCTGAACCACCTGCTCGACCGCGTCTCGCAGCTCAGTCAGGTGGCCATCCGATTACTCAAGGTATTTCGGTGGCGCAGCCACCGAAATACCTGACCAAGACGTGTTCACAGAATCTGTTGTCATTAGGAGGTTCGCATGACCACTGATGTGTCGACGTCGAGCACTGCCCGCAAAACGGCCCTGTCCGGCCACGCGTATCAGGCGTTTCTGTTGCTGCGCACGGTGTTCACCGTGGCGCCAATCGTGTTCGGACTCGACAAGTTCACCAACCTGCTCGTGGACTGGCCGATCTATCTGGCCCCGTGGATCGATGGCATCATCCCCGGCACCGCGCAGCAGGCCATGTACGCCGTAGGCGTGATCGAGATCGTGGCCGGGATCGCGGTCGCGATAGCACCGCGGTTCGGGGCCTGGCTGGTGGCGGCCTGGTTGGCCGGGATCATCGTCAACCTGCTGACCTTCCCCGGTTACTTCGACATCGCACTGCGTGATTTCGGCTTGCTCGTCGGCGCGGTCGCGCTGGCCCGTCTGGCCACTTCATACACACCCGGGCGGTGGACGCCCTAACGGCGTGATCACGCGGTGACCGGTCTGCGTTGGCTGCCCGCACCGCGAACGCAGACCCCTGGATGGCTTGGGGCCAGCCGCGGCCTCAAGCCCTCCCAGACCCTCACCAAAGGACCAGCAGATGAGCACCGTCGATCGAACAGGATCGCTTCCCCAGCGACCAGCATCCATGCGTCACCGCAGCTTGCGCGTCGTCGTCTCGCGCAAGGAGGTGGACCTGCCCGCGGCGCAGCGGGCGGTGACCGATCTGCTGGTGGCATTGGGCAAGGACCCGACATCGGAGCACCTGTCCGATACACCGCGACGAGTCGCCCATTCCTACGCCGAGCTACTCACCCCGCGGGAGTTCAACCTGATGACCTTCCCCAACGACGAGGGCTATGACGAGCTGGTGCTCGCCAAGAACATCCCCGTGCACTCGCTGTGCGAGCACCATTTGCTGCCCTTTCACGGAATTGCCCACATCGGTTACCTGCCCGGTGAGCGCATCCTCGGGTTGTCCAAGCTCGCCCGCGTCATCGATCTGTTCGCTCGGGACCTACAAGTACAGGAGCGCCTGACCCAGCAGGTCGCCGACGGGCTGCAAGACCACCTGACCCCCAAAGGGGTCGGCGTGGTGATCGAGGCCGAGCACCTATGCATGTCACTGCGCGGCGTAGGAGCCACCGGCTCGCGCACCGTGACCTCAGCACTGCACGGGCTACTGCGTGACGATGCCCGCTCCCGGCAGGAGTTCTTCGCACTAGCCGGCGTGGCGCACTAACCGGCGTCGTCTCACATGGTCGCAAAGAGGAGCACCGTTATGACCGTTTCGACAGACCGCCTAACCACTTTGCCACCCGAGAACACCGCCCACCGCACGTCTCGCGAGCAACGGCTCAAGACCCCGGGGGTCGATCAGGCGCAGGCAAGCTCGGGCCCTGACGTAGTGCGGCGGCCCTTCTGCGCTCTCGATGAGGCTAGCTATCACCTCGACTCGGTCTGCGAGCCGTGCAGCGTGCATCTGGAAGTCCGCCTCAGCGGTACCGTCGACGAAGACCGACTGCGGCACGCCGTGGGGATGGCGCTGGTCAGGCACCCCCGAACTCGCGCGCGGGCCGCCATGGCCCGCCGGCAGCGGGCTGACTACGAGTGGGAGATCACCCCCGCACCTGACGTCGATCCCCTTGACGTCGTGGTGTGCCCTGACGATGACGCTCTCCAAGCCGTCCGAGCAGACCTGGTGAGCTTGGCAGTGCCGCTTGTGACATCGCCACCGCTGCGTATCCGCCTTGCCCGTCATCGAGACGGTGACGTGGTAATGCTCAACGTGCACCATGCCGCCGGTGACGGCATCGCCGCGCTGCGCCTGCTTCGCTCCATTGCCCGGGCCTACGCCAGATGCTGCGATCCGGTGTCGCACACACCACCCGAGGAGCTGGAGATCCCGACACCGAGCGGTTGGTGGGCTCAGCTTCGGGCGCTGGTGGGCGAACTGCGCCAAGTCACCCGCCGCCCAGTGCACCTTGTGCCCAGGGGGGGCAAGGACCGTCCCGGCTACGGGCTGCATCACGTCGTTCTCGACACCGCGCAGACCGCAGCCCTGACCACCAAGGCTGTTGCGGGGGCCAGCGTCAACGATCTCCTGCTGGCGGGCCTGCATCTAGCCCTGGAGCGCTGGAACGTCGAACACGGTGGCGCTGCCGGCCGGCTCAGCGTGCTCATGCCGGTCAACCTGCGCCCTAAGTCATCCTGGTATGAGGTGTTCGGCAACGTCACCTTTATGGTGCCCGTCGTCACCTACGCCGAAGACCGCAGCAACCCCACTACTACCGTCAACACGATCCGCCGTCGCACCCGACGTATCAAGGACCAACGCACTCCTGCTGCCGTGGTCGGGCTCCTCGACGTCCTCCAGCACCTTCCGGTGCTAGCGAAGCGGAGTATTGCCCGCCTCGCCGCTAGTAAGCGGGTGATTCCCACGGCCATCCTGTCCAACCTCGGCCGCCTGGATGAGGACCTGGACTTCGGCCCCGAGCTGCGTGCCCGCGAGGTGTGGTTTTCCCCACCGACCAGGATGCCCATGGGCTTGGCCGTGGGGGCAGTCACTGCAGGTGGCCGACTGCATCTGGTGTTCCGCTACCGATACCCATTATTCGGCCCGGCTGACGTCGCCGGCTTCGCCGACCGCTACGTGACAGCGCTGAATCAAGTCGCTGCTTACGCTCGCGTCACACTCACGCCCGACGAGCCTCAGACTCCCGGCCGCTTGCAGCACCATCGGCCGGTGACCCGGCAGGTGCTCCAATGAAGTCCCATGAACATCGCGCCGTAGGTGAGGCCGCCACCGCAGGCGCGCTGGTCGCAGTCGGTGGCGACTCAGCGGAGGAGCGCTTCGTCCTGAGCTACGGCGACGTGGTGGCCTTAAGCGGTGACTTCTTCGCCAGCCACTGTTCGGCCCACGGCGTTGAAGGCCCCCAGGACGGCCCGAAAGGCCTCACATCCGACGACCTGTTCCAGTTGGCCGCCATCCCCGGCAACCGGGGAACCAAGCCCGGCACCCGAGACGAGATCATCTGCGCGCTCAAGGTGATGGCGGCAGACGGAGCCTTCGTTGACGCCCGCTTCGAGCCCGAAGGAGAGTTCAGCGACTTCGGGTTTACCGCAACGGCGGCCACTGAGGTCGAAAGGCGGGTCCGGGACCGTTTTTTGGCCTTGGCCACCGCCAACGGCGACCACTTCGTCGCTCCCGGCCGACCCGACACCGCCCACGACCACAACAACCCACAGTCCGGTCACTTCGACTCAGCGGTCGTCGCCTACCGCCGCCTTCACAAGGCAGCCCTCGACCAGGCCTACCAACTAGGTCGGTGCCAAGGTGACGAGTCCCGAGCGATGGCAAGAGAAGCGGCAGCCCAGCACTACCTCACCGATGCCTTCGCGGCAGGGCACCTGCGGACCCCGGTCACCGCCATCCGCCACTACTGGCATCACCGATACCCGCAGTTCTGGTCAAGCCTGCAGCATAAAGTCGCCGCCGACACGGCCGCCGCACTACGAGAACTCGCCCGACCGGCCAGAATTCTCCCTGAAGGCTTCCTCTACGACCGCGCCCATGCCGCAGTCAAGGCCCGCACCAGAAGGTATCCGCCCATCACCCTCGGCGACCTGTTGGCTCGGGTGTTTCACGACTGGGACAACACCCACGGCCTCACCCTCGAAGGAGGTGAAATCCTCTTCGGGGACGGCCTCCTCGAAGACGGTGTGGGCAAAAAGCTCGCCGTCGCCGCTGTTCGCGCGGGCATCGACGACATCGAGGTCGCCTACCAGCTTGGCGCGTCGGGCAGCCGGCTGCACGGTGAGGCCCTGTACCAGGCGGTCCGGACAGCCACCGGTGCCCCCCACGACACATTCGGACCCGAGACACGCATCCCAACCCTGTCAGCCGACAACCCTCCGCAGAACTGGCGGGCAACGGATGCCGAGGAATTGTGGAATTCTCCCATCGTCGGCACCACGGGAACGACCGTAGGTATGGCGGTCGAGGAAACGCTGCACGTGGGCGGCGAGGTCTTCCGCCGGCTGGATCGTCTGGGATCAGGCGACTTCGACGTGCCAGGTCCGCTGGGCATGCCTGCCTTGCGGCGATGGGTGACACACAAGGGCTCCCAGGCCTACCACCACGGCTTCATCCAAGGCCTAGCCCACGACCCCAAAGCTGCTGTGCTCGCAATCGTCGAGGAGGCAGGTTTGCCCACGGGTGCTCAGGCGGGGTCTGTTGCGTTAGCAGGAGCCAGGACGACTCGCCACCGGAGAGGCGCTATTCAGATGGAACAGACGAGTTCGGTGAAGGCCGCCGGGAGCCGATGCTGTGGATCGACATCCACACCGAGTTCGTAATGGTCGCGTCGTAAGTTTTGCACGAACGCGCGCCCTGCACTAATCACTTGGGGGAGCGGAGCAGTTTCAGGCCGCGCATCGGCCGCAGGCGATACGGCCGGCCCTTAGAGCCCTGTGTCAAGCGTGGTCGTGACACACCTCGCCGCGACCGGAGTTGATCGCGGTCAGTCGGTGTCAGCTGACGTAGGGTGGTGTGCCGGCGGGGCGATAATCAGAGAGCACTACGCGACCGTCCAGCACCGTCTGTGAGACCAACTCCAGGGCGATATCTGTGAATTGCGCAAAGACGGGTTCCTGCCCGGTCTTCCCGAGGATTAGAGGAAAGACCATCAGCCGGAGCCGGTCGACGTGTCCGGCGTTGAGCAGCTGACGCACCAACGACAGGCTCCCGATGGTGCGTAGATTGACGTCTTCGCTCGCCTTCATCTTGAGCACCTCGTCGACCACGTCGTTGCTGTTGATCGTCGCCCTCGGCCAGGACACCTCCTGAAGAGTCCGTGAGAAGACGACGGTGTGTGTCTGTGCCATGCGGTGCCATCCCTCGTCGCGAGCCTCCTCGGGGAGGGCTGCCAGGGCCGAGTAGGTCCGCCGGCCCATCACCTGCCAGTGCGGTCGGTTCATCTCGTCGCTGATCCATCGTTCGAGGTCGGGACCAGCGAAGCCGAAGTAGCCAGGCGAGCGGGAGCCGCTGGCGTAGCCATCCACGCTCAGGAACATGTCAGCGATGAGTGCAGGCATCCGGGGTCATCCTGGGTCAGGGGTGCGGGACATACCATGAAGACCACGGTGCCAGCCGATACTCATCGCTGCGCCGAACTCTCGTCTGCTTCCGCCTACGCAACAGACCCCCTAGAGGCCGTACTCCTCCAGCAGCCGCAGCCAGACCTCGCTGACGGTGGGATAGGACGCGACTGCGTGCCAGAGCCGGTCCAGCGGCACCTCGCCGACCACTGCGACGGTCGCCGAGTGCAGCAGCTCGGCCACGTCTGACCCGACGAACGTGGCACCGATGACCACCTGCCGGTCGGTGTCGACGACGAGCTTGGCTCGCCCCGTGTAGTCCTCGCTGAGCAGCGCCGCACCGACCACCCTGCCGAGGTCGTATTCCACTGCCCGGACCGGCAGGCCGCGCCCGCGCGCCTGCTCCTCGGTCAGCCCCACCGCGCACACCTGGGGGTCGGTGAACACCACCTGCGGCACCCAGGCGTCGTCGGCCAGCGCGCGGTGCCGGGGTAGGTCGTCTGCCTTACCGGCCGCTCGCGCCGCGATCACGTCGCCCACCACCCGCGCCTGGTATTTCCCCATGTGGGTCAGCAGGTTGCGTCCGGTGACGTCGCCGCAGGCGTACAGCCAGCCGCCAAGCACGTGCATCGAGTCGTCGACCTGAACGTACCCGCCGGGCTGCAGCCCAACAGTCTCCAGCCCCAGGTCGGCAGTGTCCGGCGTCCGACCGACCGCGACCAGCAGCTCGTCGCCGAGCAATTCGCAGCCGTCGTCGAGGACCACGGTGACCTCACCGCCGCACTGCGCCCGCCGCACCCCGGCGACCGACCGGTCGGTGAGCACGCTGATCCCCGCCTGGGCGAAGGCGGTGGCCAACAGCTCGCCGGCGAGCGGCTCATGGCGCTCCAGCAGCCGCTGCCCGCGGTGGACGATCGTCACCTCCTCACTACCGAGGCCGCGCATCGCCTGCACCATCTCGCAACCGACCACGCCGCCGCCAAGAACGACGAGGCGCCGCGGCGCCGCATCGGCGTTGGTGACCTCCCGGCTCGTCCAGGGCTGCGCCTCGCGCAACCCAGGCAGCGGCGGCACGGTGGCGGTCGTGCCCGTGGCCAGCACCACCGCGTGCCGGGCAACCAGCGTCCGGACCGCACCATCGGAGGTGGACACCGCGACCCGCTTCTCGCCAGCGAGCCGGGCGTGCCCGCGGACGAAGGCGATCCCATTTGAATCCAGCCAGGACACTTGGCCGGCGTCGTCGTGCCCGAAGGGCTTGGCTGAGTCCTTGCCTACGAACCGGTCCCGCCGGCCGAAGACCGCCCGGCTGTCCAGCTCATCGGTCACCGCCTCGGCCACCCCAGGGGTGCGCCGAGCGCCAGCGAACAGCTCGACCGGCCGGAGCAAGGCCTTGCTCGGCACGCACGCCCAGTACGAGCACTCGCCGCCGACCAGCTCATGCTCAACCACCACCGCGGACAGACCGCCACGGTAGGCCCGCGCCGCCGCGTTCTCCCCCGGCGGCCCACCGCCGAGCACCACGACGTCATATGTGTCCCCGCCGTTCGGCACGGGTCCTCCTCGGTTGGGTCCGGCGGGCTGGCCGATCAGCGGACCGGCCTGACACGGAGATCGGCGGCCAGCATGGTTCGCTCAGACCACGGCAGGTTACGCGGACGCTTGCGGCGCCTCAGGGTCCATCCGCTCGACCCATTGTGCCCGCCAGACCGGCGGCTCCCATCGGCTCCCCGAAGAGTTGCGCTGACAATCACCGGCTCCGCCGCGACGATCGCCACCACCTCGTGGCGACACGCCGACCAGATCGGATGCGAGTCCCGTCACCGTCCGGGTCACTGAACGAGGCAAACGTGCCATAGTCGTGACCTCTGGATCCGGCCAGCAACCTGTCCGTCGGTTCCGACGTGGTGGAAGATCCCTCCTGCGTCGTGGAACACCTCCCGCAGGTTGAGGTCGCGTCTGACAACCTTCACCGAACTTATCCTCGTTATCTGATCACGATATCCACCGCGGCTCAATGTGCTCGCACTCCGCTAAACGCAACACTGCCGCGCTAAGAGCCTGTTCCTAAACGTATTTGGCGAGGCGTCGGCTGGTGATGCGGATCATGCTCCAGCGGACCATGGCTTCGTGGTGGGTGGGGAGGCGTTCGTAGTCGCGGACGCATCGGCGGTGCCGAGCGATCCAGGCCAAT
>DASQVB010000110.1:0-5826 GCA_035640975.1 Pseudonocardiaceae bacterium | reverse complement strand
GGTTGCGGGCGGCTTGGCTGGTCCACGCACCGGTCGGGTGCGCGGTCACGCCGACAAGGTGGCCCGGCGGGAACTGTGTTCGACTGCGATCAGGGCGTAGATCCGTCGCAGCGCCACGGTGTCCACGTGCACGAAGTCCAGGGCCAGGACGGCCTTGGCCTGTGCGTGAGGAACTGGCGCCAGGTGGGGCCTGACCGGCGCGGTGCGGGATCGAGGCCGGCGTCGCGGGAGGATCTGCCACACGGTGCAGGCGGCGATGCGATGGCCGAGGCGGACCAGTTCGCCCTGCACGCGCCGGTGTCCCCAGGTGGGGTTCTCGGTTGCCATGCAGATGATGAGCTGCTTGACCATCGCTGCGGTCGGGGGACGTCCGGGTCGGCGGCGTGCGGTGTAGTCCCCTTTGCGCGAGATGAGTGTGCGGTGCCAGGCCAGGATCGTGGTGGGAGTGACGGGGAAGATCTCGGCCCAGCGGCGGCGCGGCAGCAGCCCTGACAAGGGCGGTCAGCCACATGCGGTCGGCAGGCGTGTAGTGGACCCGGGTGATCTGTCGACGCAATACGGCGTTCTCGTGTCATAAGACCAGCAGTTCGGCATCCTTACTCAGATCTCGGCGCACCAGCACGACGGTCACACCGAGCAGCCAGCGCACCAGCTGATACCAGATCGACAGCAGCATCCGGCGATCATCCATGACCGACCGGAACACCAGGACCGCAGGTCAGGTGCTACATCGAGTATTCGAGCCCCACAGGATACGCAGCGGTGTCGGAGCTGGTCTTGGTGACTTCATGAGCCGACCTTTGCCCATGCGAAAAGGAAACGGGTGTCAAACCGGCCGTTGTTGTAGATCGTGCAACAGGTGGAACAGGCGAGCCGATTTCTACGATGCCGCTTGACGGTTCGCTTGCAGCTCGGGCACGTGCCCACGAACTGCTTCGGTGGAGCTAGAACAGCATCAGCGTCATAACAGCGTGCTGTCGTACATCCAACGGCCTCCGCTTGGGCTTTCCACGCCCTACCGTGGCCAGCAGCCCTACCGGCGAGGGCATGCGCTATCTCATGGAGAACTGTGTTGGCTACGTCATCCCAGGTGTTCAGCTCAGTTAGATGACGACTCAGACTGATTGTGCGGGTACGGTAATTGCAGCTACCGAAACGACTCCTGGCATTGTCAAATTTGAACTGCCAACCCCTTAGGCCGTGAACACCTATTAGTTGCCGACTCGCTGTCGCCGCTTCCCGGAGATCCATCGCTTCCCGTCTACCGCTTATTCGATCAGCTTCTCGGCATGACCGGTAGTATACTCAGCTGCCCTGCTTGGCCTGGCTGCTACTCACTGTGGAGCTGTCGATTTTCCACAGACCATCCTCGGCCACCAGGCCATAACTGGTCCGCTCTTCTACAACTTTGCCATCTTTGAAGAAGTAGTCAATTGTCGCATCCACCGCGCCGCCTTGTTTCGCGGAGACGTCGAAGACCGTGACGCGTTGCACCGGGCTCCAGAAGTTCTGATACCCGGTGAAGCCCCCGGCGTGGCTTTGCTGATAGTTCGCCGTGAGCCGGTTCCAGGCCGCCGGCAAGTTTGCAGGCACCAGCGCGTAGTAGTCGGTAATCGCCCCCTGCAACTGCTCTGGCGTGTCCTGTGGAGTACCTGGAACAGCCGGGGTGGCGGGGGCTACCTGCGTCGTGCTGCTCAATCCGGGTTGGGCGGGAAGGGCTTCCAAGCCCTGCGAAGGGACGGCCGGGGTGGTGGGGGCCACCTGCGTCGTGCTGGTCGGTCTTGGTTGGGCGGGTAGGGCTTGCGAGCTCTGCGAAGCACCGCCCGAGGTGTTCGTGGCGGCGTGACCACCGGTGAGGTTGTTCTGACTGATCAGCACGGTCACCAGCACACCGGCAGCCAGCACGACCGACATGACACCAAAGAGGAGCGCCCGGCGCCGTGGCCCTCCGTGCAGATTGCCCTCGACCGGCGCCCGACCGGCTGAGCCAACATCCCCGCTCGACCTCACCGGACTGGTGGTCTCCTCCAATGGAGGCGCCTGGATGAGAGTCTGCTGCGTTGTCGGGACCGGCGCAAAGACTCGGTCATGTGGGGGTGGTGGCGGTGCAGGGGCGGACGGATGTTCCTGGCGTCCTGCAAGGCTGGCGGTCAACGTGGCCAGCGCCTCATGGGCCTGTTGCATGGTGGGCCGTTGTTCGAGATTCGACTGCAACAGGCGCACCAGCACAGGGGTAAGCGGACCGGACTGTCTGGGCGGAATGACCTCCCCCGAGGCCACCTGATGCAGCAGGGCCAGGGCGTTGGCATTGAGTCCGAACGGCGGCGTGCCCTCCAGCGCGGTGTAGAGCGTGGCGCCCAGGGAAAATACATCCGAGCAGAAACTGGCGCTGCGGCCCTGGGCGATCTCCGGGGCCAGATAGGCGGGCGTCCCGGCCAGCATCCCCGTGGCGGTCACGGTGACATCACCCACGGCGTGGGAGACACCAAAGTCGGTGATCTTGGCCGTGCCGTCCTCAGCGAGCAGCACGTTGCCCGGCTTAATGTCCCGGTGCACGATGCCCGCCTTGTGCGCAGCGGCCAACGCGGAGGCGATCTGGCTGCCGATCCTGGCAACTTCATCGGGTGGGAGCACACCCTGTGTGGACAGCACCGTGGCCAGGCTCTGGGACGCCAAATACTCCATGACCAGGCACGGTTGGCCCTCGTGCTCAGCCACGTCATAAACCGCGATCGCATGCGGGTGGTGCAACCGGGCGGCGATACGCCCCTCCCGCATCGCCCGACGGCTGGCCTCCTCAGCCTCACTGTCGTTCAGCCTCGCGGGCAGCAACAGCTGCTTGATCGCGACCGCGCGGTGCAGGCGCTCATCCTGCGCCTGCCACACCACGCCCATCGCCCCACTGCCCAACCGCGAAACCAGCCGATAGCGCCCAGCGATCAGCTCACCCTCATCGCTCACTGCCACCCCCGGGGAAACGGATGCGTGCTTGCCATGCGTAGTGCAGTGACCCTCCCAGGCTGACGTCATCCCCGGCACTGACCCCGTTGCCTCACGGCACCCTACGACGCCGAGGAAACCGTGCAGGTGCTGGAGTCCACCTCTGACACAGTCGCTGCCACCGTGCAGGCCATCCAAGCATGTCGCACTCCCCGACTCGTCGGAACGACCTGAAAAACGGTTACAACGGGACTGTTGCGTAGAGGGAAGACGTCGTTCGGCATGATCAAGCGCATGCGCCGCAGCCGCCGTGTTCGTCCGGTCTTCCCGCCGCGCTCGGCGTTCGCTGGCTTCCGGTTCCCGCGGGAGGTGATCGTGCTGGCAGTGCGCTGGTATCTGCGCTACGGCCTCTCGTATCGCGATGTTGAAGAGCTGCTGGCCGAGCGCGGAGTGCAGGTTGATCACGTGACCATCCACCGGTGGGTCCACCGGTTCACCCCGATCTTGGCCGAGACTGCCCGCTGTACCCGGCACGCGATCGGATCCCACTGGCAGGTCGATGAGACTTATGTCAAGGTCGGCGGCTGGTGGCGGTACGTCTACCGGGCCGTCGATGAGTATGGCCAGGTGATCGATGTGTACCTCTCACCTCGGCGAGACAGTGGCGCAGCACGGCGATTTTTCCATCATGCGCTGACCACCGCCCTCGTGGCGCCAGTCGAGGTGGTCACCGACCAGGCTGCGTGCTATCTCCGGGTCCTCGAAGAGGTTCTTCCCGCAGCGTGGCATCGCATCGAACGGTACGCCAACAACAGGGTCGAAGCCGACCACGCCCAGTTGAAACGACGGCTGCGACCGATGCGCGGTCTGAAAACCGACGTCGGCGCCAGGACTGTCATCGCCGGGCACGCTTTCATACAGAATATCCGCCGCGGCCACTACGAACTCGCCGCTGATGCCCCACCGAAGCTCCGTGTCGCAGCGGCCTTCGATGAGCTCGCTCAAGCAGTGTGACCTCAGACCAGCAAGCCACTCCACGCCGACTGCGATCAGACAACGCAACAAACGATCGACGGTGCTCCACGCTAGGTTCCAGCAGGTAGCCGGTGACCTTGTGGGTGTCGATGCCGTCGATGTAGGGGCCAGCCCACGGGGATGGCAGAAATCACAGCCTGCGGCCGTACACCTCGGCGACCGCGTCGGCAATGGCGGGCCAGTGACCTGAGCGGGCCGGGAGGGACTGCTCGATCTGGATGCCGTTCTGGATGCCGTTCTGGTCCCTAGCGGTGAGCCGGTTCACGATGTTTCGCTGGTCGTTACCGCCGAATCCCTCGTCAGGGTCGGCGATGCGGACCTCGAACGACGAGCTGGCCGTCGCACCAGCGATGGCGTCTCTGATCTCGCGCTTCAGGGCGGCCGGCGCGGTGCCGCCAATGAGGATCCCGGGTTCGTTGTCGAACCCATGAAAGGCGACGGCGTACCTGAAGCCTCGGGAGATGATCGAGTTGAGTAGCGGAAAGCTCGCCTCGTTGATGTCGGTCGAGGTGATGTGCCAGTGGTCTAAGGCTCCTGCGGCGTGCCAGCCCTTGCACCGCCACGAGCTGATCGCCTTGGCCGCCAGGCGCGACGCAACGCGCTCAGCCTGCTGGTCGGTATGCAGCTCGATATCTCCCCCGTGGGGTGCGATCGCAATGAGCTCGCTCTGCACGCCGTTGTCCTTAAGCCGCTCAGTAAACTCGTTCTGGTCCTTGGCATCGCATTCCCGCAAGGTCTTCACTACCTGTGAGTCGACTACACCATCGAACTCCTCGTCGGTACCGAGCCGTCGTCGACCGGTAAGACCCATGCGCACGACATTGTCGGGGTTTTCCTGGCGGACCTCGCTCACCGTGTACAGCCCGTATTCGTCGTTGTTGCGTTTGATCCGCACCTGTTGCCCGACCGCACACCCGATCGTGGCGAGCTTGTCCGGATCTGCCGAGCAGCGCTCGCGGTGATCGACGAGCTGCTCCTGGGACGGCTGTAGCGCCCTGTTGATCGACGCGGCATAGGTAGCCATCAGAAACCTCCGGGGCAAGTCGGCTGCGCCTCCTTCGGAACTGCGAAGCAGAATAGTCCGAGCACGCCCCAGCCCAGCCACGACACTGCGCGGACCAGCGAACTACGGAACCAGCGGAGCGCCGCCGCAGGTGGCACCTTGAAACCAGCACGAGCGCGGCAGGGCCTCATCCCGTGTAAAACGTTCGTCCGCTTAACCACGCGCTGAATCACCGGATGGAAGCAGTGGGCATCAGTGCCCGTCGTGGTTCATCACCGCCGGGTCCGTGGGCGCCGTAGTCAGGGCAGTTCTTCAACCTCCACGTTAGGATCAAGTTCACGCAAGGGGCCGGGATCGGCGGTGAGGATCGCCCAGCCGCGCCGCCGCCAACACCACACGACATGAGCCGCGGCCAGCTCACCGTGCCCACCGCAGGCCGCGAGGAAGAGCCCGACCTCATGGGCGGTCGATGAGTCCAGGATCTCGACAACGGCATTCGGTAGGCCAAGCAGCACCTCAAGGACCCCCTGAGCCTCGGCTGGAATCCGGGCCCAGGCCTTCGTCAGGGCTGTGGTGGGCACTACCAAGACGTCACTTTGCTCGACCGCCGCCCAGACCAGCGCTCGGGCGTACACCGAGCGACCAGTGGCGAAGTGCTCCAGCGCGGAGGTGTCGAGGATTCGCCCGCCAATCACACCGGTCGCGATGGGCCGCTCTGCAGCGCCCGGCGTGCAGCGGCCAGCTCCTCAGCCGGCGGCGGCCCACCGAATACCCGCTGCAGCTCGGCCAGTGCGCGCTGCCGCTGCGCCTTGGCGCTGACAGCGTCTGCGATGTAGGACGACACGCTG
>DASQVB010000109.1:0-7150 GCA_035640975.1 Pseudonocardiaceae bacterium | reverse complement strand
CACCCGGTCGTCGCGGTTCGGGTCGGCGCGTATCCAGGTGTCGAAGGCGGCCAGGTCGGTATGTCCGGCCTGGAAGTACTTCACCAGACGGCGGTACAGCTTCGGAAACATGATCAGCGTGGACAGATCGGCCAGGCTCTTGAGCTGCGCCCGGGCCGTGGTGGTGACGTGCTCGTGTGGCCAGAGTCCGAGGCCGGCCTGGCGGGCGGCCGTGACCAGTTGGCGCATCTGGTGGATGAGGTCTATCGGCATGGTGGAGTAGAGCTCGGCGTAGGCCAGACCGTTACGTACGAGCTCGGCGTTCACGCTGGCATCCAGCGCCGCGACGTCGACGAATACCGAGTCACCGTCGACGGCGTCGAGGGCGGGCTGGCCGGGAAACACCAGGGCGAGCACCCGGCCGTTGCCTTCGATGCCGTTGGCCAGCAGATAACCCGGTCTGGGGTGATGCTCGGCGCTGCGGATCTTGTTCGGCCGGTCCGGCCAGAACACCACGTCGCCGAATCCCATGAGCTGCAGCATCCGATCTCGGGCGCCGTGCGCGAAGTGCAGGTCCTGGTGCTGGTTCTCGAAATGGGTCTCGAGGGTGTCGATGCCTTCGAACCGGGTGCCATACGTGCCGAGGTGACGGCGGTCTGGCCCGGTGTTGCCGAAGCGAGGCAGGCTCCCCACCAGGTCGTCGTTGTCCGGCAGGAAGTTGATCGTGTCCCCGTCGGGTTCGGGCCCATTGCGGGGAAGATCTGGATAGCAGATGTAGAACTCACCGCGGATCAGGGTGTAGCGGGGTACTGACATCAAGATCCTTCCGGGTATGTCGCTCTGAGCTACGGCGCTTCAGCCTGGCGCACGGTCCGCTTGATCCGGGCCAGCATCGCGGCCACGCCGCGCAGCCGCAGCGGGCTGACCGCCTCGGCCAGGCCGAAATGCAGGTAGAAGTCATCCGGTGTCTCCAGCACGGTAGGCACCGGCTCGCCGTTCAGCCCGGCATGCAGGATCGCCGCGAGCCCGCGGGTCGTGGGCGCCTCGGGCGGTGCGTCGAAGTACAGGTGCACCCGCCGGTCGTCAGTCACCTCGACGGACAACAACAGCGGGGACTGGCATTCAGGTACCCGCTGCATCGAGTCGCGCGCCGCGTGCGGCGGCAACTCAGGCAACTCGTTCGACAGTTCCAGCAGCAGCTGCAACCGCTCGGTGGGGCTGACGTCCTCGAACTCCTCCGCCAACTCGGCCAGCCGCGGCGGCAGGGTGGCCGGCGTGCTCATCTTGGTGTCCTCTCCTCGTCGGATACCTACCCTTGGTGAACCGTGCCACGCGTTGATCACAACCACAGTGCAATCACCGGCACCCCGACCTCGGCGAGCAGCCGCCGGGTCAGCGGCAGGCTGATGCCGATAACGCTGGACGGGTCACCGTCGATCCCGTCGACGAACCAGCCGCCGCGGCCGTCCAGGGTGAAAGCGCCAGCCACCTGCAGCGGTTCGCCAGTGTCAACGTAGGCCGAGATCTCCTCAGCCGACAGGATGCCGAAGCGGACCAGGGTGATTTGGGCGTCGCTGGCGGTGGCGGTGACCGCGCCTTGGTCGAGCCGTACCACGGCGTGCCCGGTGAGCAGCTCGCCGGTGCCACCCGCCATCGCCTGCCAACGCCGCAGCGCGACGTCGGGGTCGCCGGGCTTGCCGACCAGTTCGCCGCCGATGTGCAGCATCGAGTCGCACCCGACGACCACCGTGTCCGGGTGCTCGGCGCCGATGTTCGCGGCTACCGCGTCGGCCTTCGCCTGAGCCAACGCGGTGACCAACTGCGTCGGCGTCGCGCCTGGCAGCCTCCTGGTCAACGCGTCCTCGTCCACAGCGGACACCCGCACCACCGGATCGATCCCGGCGGCGCGGAGCACGGCGAGTCGAGCCGGAGATGCCGACGCGAGGACCAGGCGCACGGTGACGCACTGTACGGAAACGGTGTGTGCCCGAATTTCAGTGCGGTCGCGCCGACGCGCGCCAAGCTCCGGGACCGGGCTGTAGGGAGGTGCGCAGCCGGTGCGCTGGATTGGGCCACGCCGAGAATGGCTTCGGTGGTTCGGGAGTGGCAGCACTCGCCAACGCCGCGAGCACCGCGATCAGCGCGGCGAGCTCCTCGTCCGACGGCTCACCCCGCACGATGTGGATAACCCATGAGTGGCGTTGAGTGTCATAACACTGTTTTCCACTCACAGGGGAATGTTCCCATGTTTCTTGGGGGGCAGAGTCTGGCGTTTGTCCTTGAGCATCCGTAGTGCCCGGGCCACGTAGGAACGGGTGTAGGAAGGCGGGATCACCGAGTCTACGTAGCCTCGGTCGGCCGCGACATAGGGGTTGAGCAGGGTGTCCTCGTACTCCTGTTGCCGCCGAGCCCGCAGCGCCTCGACGTCAGCGCCGCTTTCGGCCGCTGCAGCTAGTTCCTTGCGGTACACGATGTTCGCCGCACCGGAAGCGCCCATCACCGCGATCTGGGCTGACGGCCAGGCCAGGTTGATGTCCGCGCCGAGGTGCTTGGAACCCATCACGTCATAGGCGCCGCCGTAAGCCTTGCGAGTGATCACGGTGACCTTGGGCACGGTGGCCTCGGCGTAGGCGTAGATCAGTTTGGCCCCACGACGGATGATGCCGTTCCACTCCTGGGCAGTGCCGGGCAGGAAACCGGGCACGTCGACGAAGGTAAGCACCGGCACGTTGAACGCGTCGCAGGTACGCACGAACCGGGCGGCCTTCTCGGCGGCGTCGATGTCCAAGCAGCCGGCCAACTGGGTGGGCTGGTTGGACACGATCCCGACGCTGCGGCCCTCCACGCGGCCGAAGCCGACCACGATATTGGGCGCGAACAGCTTATGCACCTCCAGGAACTCACCGTCGTCGACGACCCGGGTAATCACCTCGTGCATGTCGTAGGGCGCTTTCGCCGAATCCGGGATCAACGTGTCCAGCTCCCGGTCAGAGCCGGTGATGGTGCCGGCCACCGGCCCGTGGGACAAGTCCGCAGCGTCGAACACTGGCGGCTCGGAGAGATTGTTCGACGGCAGGAACGACAGCAGTTCCTTGACGTAGGACAGGGCATCTTCCTCGTCCGCGCCGAGGTAGTGCGCGTTGCCTGACTTGGTGTTGTGCGTCCGTCCCCCGCCCAGCTCCTCGAAGCCGACCTCCTCGCCGGTCACTGTCTTGATCACGTCTGGTCCGGTGATGAACATGTTGGACGTCTGGTCGACCATCACCGTGAAGTCGGTCAGCGCCGGGGAGTAGACGTGCCCGCCCGCGCACGGACCCATGATCAGCGAGATCTGCGGGATGACCCCGGACGCGTGCGTGTTGCGGAGAAAGATCTCGCCGTAGAGGCCAAGCGAGACCACGCCCTCCTGGATCCGGGCGCCGCCGCCCTCGTTGATCCCGACGATCGGGCAGCCGGTCCGCATCGCCAGGTCCATCACCTTGACGATTTTCTCGCCGTACACCTCACCGAGGCTGCCGCCGAAGATGGTGGCGTCCTGGCTGAACACACACACTGGACGACCGTCGACGGTGCCGTAGCCGGTGACCACACCGTCGCCGTAGGGCCGGTTGGCGTCCTGGCCGAAGTTGGTGCATCGATGCCGAGCCAGCTCGTCGAGCTCGATGAACGAACCAAGGTCCAGCAACAGGTCGATCCGCTCCCTGGCGGTCTTGCGTCCCTTGGCGTGCTGGCGCGCCACGGCGCGGGCCGACCCCGCACGCACCGCCTCGTCGTCGCGGCGCAACAGGTCGGCCAGCTTGCCCGCGGTGGTGTGCATGTCCGGGTGGTCGCTTGAGATGCGGCCGACCGGTTCGGTGGCGCTGCTCATGGCTGCCGACCCTAGAGGTAGCGTCGGCGATTGTGTGGTCCGATCTTGAGCGCCCCCCGCTGCGTGAGGCCGCGCTGCGCCGGGCCCTGGTGGCCCCAGCCGGGCCCTACGCGGCTCTGGATGTCGTCGCCACAGTGGCGTCGACGAACACCGCGCTGGCCGCTGCGGCCCGGCAAGGGATGCCCGATCGCACCGTGCTGGTCGCCGAGCGCCAGACCGCAGGCCGAGGACGGGCCGGGCGCAGTTGGGTCACGCCCGCCCGGTCCGGGCTGGCACTGTCGGTACTGCTGCGGCCCACCGAGGTGCCGCAGGCCCGCTGGGCCTGGCTACCGTTGCTGGTGGGAGTGGCATTGTGCCGGACCGTCAGCACCCTGGGCGAGCTGCCCGCGGCGCTGAAATGGCCGAACGATCTGCTCCTGGGCGCTCAGCGGCGCAAGGCAGCCGGAATCCTCGCCGAAGCGGTCCCGGGCCCGGCCGTGGTAGTGGGCATCGGGCTCAACGTGACACTACGACCCGACGAGCTGCCATCGAACGACGCGACGTCGTTGGTCATCGAGCAGGCTGCCTGCACCGATCGCGATCCGCTGCTGCGCGGCTTGCTGCGCGCCTTGGACAGCGAGGTGCGGTTGTGGTGTGAGCACCAGGGTGATCCGGTCGCCACGGGTCTGCGGGATGCCTACCGGCAGCGCTGCGCGACGCTGGGCCAGCCGGTCCGGGTGGAGTTACCGGGCCAGCCCGCGCTGACCGGTACCGCAGTGGACGTGGACGCCGAGGGCCGGTTGGTTGTGCTGGCGGGCGGCGAGCGGCGGGCATTGTCGGCCGGTGACGTGACACATGTGCGGGCAGCCCGGCCGGCCTAACCGCTCCCGTAACCGCCATTGGGCTCCGAATAGCACTCGACAGAACGCGCAACTGTGCCATTCGCTCCGAATGGCGATGGCGGCGGGAGGAGGAGCGGTCAGCAAAGCAGGGCGGACACGCTGGGATCGTCATCGCTGGTGGCAATAGTTGTGGACGAACTGGTCATGGGGGTACTGACGCGGCCAGCAAGCTTGCTGTGCGCCCGCCGCAAGCAGGACATCAGTTCTGCGGACAGCCGGGCCGGATCCACATCCCGGGCGCGGTCGGTGAGGATCAATTCGATGGGCACACCACGGCCGTCCACGCTGACCCGGACGGTGCCGTCAGCCGACGCTTCGGTCACCACGAGCTGGGACATCTGCTGTTGCGGACTGCGATAGATGTGGACCTTTCGCGCTAGCTGATCAGCCCGCCCGTTGCGCCCATACGCATGGCTGGGCTCCATCGCCGCAACATTGGACTTTGGATCGAGCATCATGGATTTCCTCTCGACGTGCGGGAAGTCCTCGGGATCCTATGGAGGCCGCTGCGTCCCCGCATCGGTACCTGGTGCAGCGGTACCGTGACCGCGCCGGTAGTCCGCGCCGCGGACGAGGAGTAGTGATGGACGAGGAGCAGTTGCGGACGAGGAGGAGCGGTGCCCTACCCGGAGGACCTCCTCATGGACGACGAGCGGATCATGCTCCACAAGCACCCGCACTGGAAAATGCTGGTGTTACCAGTGGTGTTGTTCCTGCTCATCGTGGCCCTGAGCGGCTTTTTCGCCGCGGTGATCGAAGGACGGTCCTGGGAACGCAATGGGTGGATTGCGTTGGGCGTGCTCGGTGGTATCGGTGTGGTGTGGTTGACCGTGGTGCCGCTGCTGCGCTGGCGCACCACGCATTTCGTGCTCACCACCAGGCGGGTGTTGGTCCGCGAGGGGATCCTGACGCGCAGCGGCATCGACATTCCCATCAACCGGATCAACAGTGTCCAATTCCGGCATAACGTCATCGAACGGATTCTGGGTTGCGGCACGCTGATCATCGAGTCGGCCTCTGACGAACCGCTGGAATTCGACGACATCCCCCAGGTCGAGCGGGTGCACTCGCTGCTCTACTACGACGTGAACGCCGGACCGTGGACCAGTGAGCGCTAGGCAGGTCGGCCTGCCCGACCGTCACCCTGGCGACGGGCTGCCGCAGCGGGTGACGATCTGGGAGGTCGGCGCGCGCGACGGCCTGCAGAACGAGTCCGTGGCGGTCCCCGTCGAGATCAAGGCCGAGTTCCTGGATCGGTTGGCCGGGGCCGGGCTGGCGGTCTTGGAGGCGACCAGTTTCGGGCACCCGAATTGGGTGCCTCAGCTGGCCGACGCCACGGAGTTGCTCGGGTTGCTGGCGCGCCGCGATGGGGTGCGTTACCCCGTGCTGGTGCCCAACGAGCGAGGGCTGGATCGCGCCCTGGCGGCGGGTGTCGCCGACATCGCGGTCTTCGCCTCGGCGACCGAAAGCTTTGCTCGGCGCAATCTCAACCGTGGCCTTGACGAGCAGTTCACGATGTTCTCGCCGGTGGTCAGCCGAGCTGTGGCCGAGGGTCTGCGCATACGCGGGTATGTCTCGATGTGCTTCGGAGACCCGTGGGAGGGCGCCGTGGCCGTGCAGCAGGTTGTCGATGTCGGGCGCAGGCTGCTGCACCTGGGCTGCGATCAGCTCTCCCTGGGCGACACCATCGGGGTGGCAACCCCGGGCCACGTCGCCGCGTTGCTGAACGGGTTCGCCGACGCGGGCATCGGAACTGATGCGCTCGCGGTGCACTTCCACGACACCTACGGTCAGGCGCTGGCCAACACGCTCGCTGCCCTGCGCGCCGGAGTGACCTGCGTGGACGCCTCGGCCGGTGGACTGGGCGGTTGCCCCTACGCGGAGTCGGCCACCGGCAACCTGGCCACCGAGGACCTGGTCTGGATGCTGGACGGGCTCGGTATCGAGCATGGGGTAGAACTCGATGCCCTGGTGCGGACCAGCGTGTGGATGGCAGGGAAACTCGGCAGGCCCTCACCGTCACGGGTGGTTCAGGCACTGAGCGGGTGACGTCGCCCAAACGGCTGTGAGCCCTGCCGGATCGCACCGGCAGGGCTCACAAAGATGTTCTAGCTCACACCACTTCGTTGAGCTTGCCAGTTGCCACGTCGAAGACGAACCCGCGGACGGAGTCCTTGTGCGGCACGAACGGACTGGCCTTGATCCGAGCGATCGATTGCCGGACGTCCTCGTCGAGGTCTGGGAAGGCCTCGGCGGACCACGTCGGCTTGATCCCGGTCTCGTCCTGGATGGATCTCTTGAACTGGTCGTCGGTGAAGGTGAGCATTCCGCAGTCGGTGTGGTGGATGAGGATGATTTCCCGGGTGCCGAGCAGCCGTTGGCTGATCGCCAGCGAGCGGATCTCATCATCGGTGACCACGCC
>DASQVB010000108.1:0-13192 GCA_035640975.1 Pseudonocardiaceae bacterium | reverse complement strand
AACCGACCTCACGCTGGGTGGCTCCCAGCACCAGCCACCCGCCGTTGCGGGGCACCAGGTAACTGTGCCGTCCACTGACGATCGCACGGACGGTCCGCGACGGCGGCGGCAACGTGCCCGGCCGGGACCGTAGCCGCAGGATCTCGCCCTTCACCGGCCTGATCACCCGAGCCAGCGCGGGGTGCAGGTCGGCACTGTGCGCACCCGCGGCCAGCACCACCACATCGGCCACCGGCAGCGCAGCACAGCGCTGGCTGTGAAACTCCACCCCGGCGCTGCGGCACGCCACCAGCAGCGCGTTGAGCAACGCCCGGTTGTCCACTGACAGGTCACCCGGCACTGACAACGCGCGCCGCACCTGCGGGCCCAGCGACGGCTCAGCGCGGCGCGCTTGCCGGCCCGAGAGCACCTCCACCTGCCGTCCCATCCCGGACAGCTGCTCGGCAAGCCGGTCGAGCTCGGCACGATCGCCAGGATCCAACGCGACCGCGAAGGTGCCTCGGGTCTGTAAGCCCGGGTCAGCACCAGCGGTAGCGAGCTCGGCGGCGAAGTCCGGCCAACGGCGCAGCGAAGCCGCCCCGAGCGCGAGCGCCTCCTGCTCAGCGGGCAGCGCTTCGGTGACCGGGGCGAGCATCCCACCGGCAACGTGTGACGCGCCCGAGCCCGGCGCTGGATCGTGCAGTGTCACTGCGAACCCCGCCGACGCGGCCCGCCAGGCGCAACTCAAGCCGATTACCCCGCCACCGACGACAGCCACGGTAGTGGAAAGACCTTCGGACAAGGCCACCGCTCATCACGCTCCCTGCGCCGGCATGACCCGGATCAGGTTCGACGGTCGGGGTCGCCATGACCCCCTCTCAGCCCGGTGTCGCCCCGGGCTCCCGTGCGGACCAGTTTTCAGCCTACCTCGATACGGTGCCAGCATGGACGGTGTACGGATCCGGGCCCGGCTGGCCGCTGCGCGGCTGTACCTGTGCACCGACGCCCGGACCGAGCGTGGCGATCTCGCCGAGTTCGCCGACGCGGCATTGGCCGGCGGCGTGGACATCATCCAGCTCAGGGACAAGGCGCTGGAGGCCCGCCACGAACTCACTGCGCTGGAAGTCCTCGCGCAGGCGTGCCAGCGCCACGGCGCGCTGCTCGCGGTGAACGATCGGGCCGACGTCGCGCTCGCCGCCGGGGCACACGTGCTGCATCTAGGCCAGGACGACCTGCCGGTTGGCTGGGCACGTCGGGTGCTCGGCGACGGCGTGGTGATCGGCCGGTCCACTCGTGATCCCGCCCAGGCCACCGAGGCCATCCGGCAGGTCGGAGTGGATTACTTCTGCACCGGTCCGTGCTGGCCCACTCCGACCAAACCCGGGCGACCCGCTGTCGGGTTGGACCTGGTGCGCAGCACGAGAGCTCACACAGTAACCAACAGCGGGACGGGGTCAGGCCGTCCCTGGTTCGCCATCGGCGGTATCGAAACCACGCAACGGCTGGACGAGGTGCTCGCCGCCGGCGCTGACCGCGTTGTGGTGGTGCGCGCGATCACCGACGCTGCAGATCCGCAGGCAGCCGCCGCCGCCTTCGCGCAGCGGCTGCACGCGAGGCGGCGTTAGCTGTTGTTCCTGGCCGGCTGCCCGGTGAGCAACGTCAGCCCGTAGGTGGACAGCACCTCGCGAACCGGCTGGAAGTAGCTCTGCCCGCCGAGCAGGCAACCGCCGGAGCCGCCGGAGAGCGTGCCCTGAGCCTGGGTGCCGCTGACGAAGGGGCCGCCGGAGTCGCCGGCTTCAGCGCAGATGTCGGTCCTGGTGAGTCCGCGGACGACGTCGCCGCTGCCGTAATTCACGGTCTCGTTGATGGCCTCCACCCGGCCACAGTGATAGCCGCTGGTGGCGCCGAACCGGCAGACCGAGGAGCCGATCGCGCCCGGCTCGGTACCCGTCACAGTGAGGTAGCCGCTATCGGTGTAGACGTCGCGGGTCTGCCTCCAGGACCCCGATGTCACCTCGACCAACCCGAAGTCATAACCGGGAAATGATGACTTGGCGACCGGACCGATGGGAGTGCCGTCCGGCCCGGCCCAGGTGCCGCCCAACTTGGTGCAGTGCCCGGCGGTGATGATGTAACGGGTATTGCCTGAGATGGCGTTGAAACCCACCGAGCAGCGCCCACCCTCGCTGGTGGTGATCTTGTCGCCGCCACGAAGGTCGGCCAGTGGCACCGGGCGGGCATCGACGTGCTCGATCCGCACCGCGTCCTGGCCCGCGGTAAACGCCCTGGCCGCGGCCTCGTCGGTGGTCGACACCACAACGGAGTTGCTGGCCGGGTCGACGTGCCAGCCGGTCACCGTGTCGGGAACGCTGCCGGCTCGGGAATTGAGCACCGCCATGATCCGGCCCAATGCCAGCAGGTCCCGAGACACCAGCCGCGGCGCAGCGCCGGCAGCGCGAACGCTCGCTGCCGCAGCCGGGTCGGTGGTAGCGACGATGAGGTCGCTTGTGCTGGGCTCGAACCACGCACCGGCGAACGAAGTGCCCAGCGCGGCGCGCAGCGTCGACTCGATACCGCTCGCAGCAGCTTCCTTGGCCAGCCGCTGCGCCACCAGGACCGGTTGCGCGCTGACCGGTTCCGGAATCGCCGGTGACGCAGAAGCAGGCAGTGCGACGCCCATGCTGAGCAGCAAGCCCAAGGCGGCAGCAGCCAGCGAGCGAGCACGGCTTCGGGGAAGCACGGATTCGGGTCCTCTCCTGTAAAGCACACGGAGTTCAAAAGCACACGGAGCACCTGACTCCCCCGAGAGTCACCCCACGCTACGGAACAGTTACACTGGGTTGAAGCGCCCATATGGTGGGCCATGGTCACCCATACGGTGCGTGTTCTTCTCACTACGCGTAGCGATAACAGCACAAGGTCAGGACCGACGTACCGAACGCAGCCCCGGGTGATTCGCGGGCAGCACCCGGATCAGGACCGTCCCGCTCAACGCCACGCAGGCCGCGACTAGCGGCCAGCTCAGGACCACTCGAGCGGCCCCGAGGGCTACCACGGCGCCGGTCACCCATAGCGGCGTGAATACCGCGACCCTGATCAGGTACTGCCCCACCCACACCCACGACGCTAGGCAATACGCCCGCAGCAGGGCCGGATCTTGACGCCAGGATGTGCGCTGGCCCAGCACCCCGCCCACGATCACCCCGAGCAGCGGCCAGCGGACCAGCACACTGACCGCCCAGACCAGTGCGCTGACGACGTTGGACAGCAACTGGGCGAGGAAGAAGTCAGCAGCACGACCGGTGTACAACGCGACCAGCGCCGCCGCCGAGACGCCCAGCACGCCGAGCAGGGCGGCCAGCGGGCGGTCAGCGCGACGCCAGCGCACTGCCGCTATCGCGGCCCCGGTGGCCAGCGCCGCGCCCGCCCCCCACCCCAGGGATCGATCTGCGACCAACCAGACCACGACGAAGGCGACGGCGGGCGCGGTGGCGTCCAGCGCTGCTCGGCCGCCGCCCAGCAGCGCCGCCAACGGTTCGGGGGCATCCGGACGCGGCACGCGTCCAGGGTGCCTGATTACCGCGGGTTCCTCCGAAGGCGGGATCAGACGCTTCACCGGCACGAGCGCCGTAAACGCTACGGTTGCCTCAGCATGCCCATCTCGACCAGCAGCTGAGGAACGCCATGACGACGACCTCGGACAGCGTCCGGTTACTCCATGACCTTGAGCCGGTGGTCACCGAGAATCTCAACCGGCATCTGGCCGCCGCCAAGGAGTGGATGCCGCACGAGTACGTGCCATGGAGCCTGGGCCGGGACTACGCCGACCTCGGCGGGCAGGCCTGGGACCCGGAGCAGTCGCGGCTGTCGCCGATCGCCCAGACTGCGCTGGAGGTCAACCTCCTCACCGAGGACAACCTGCCCAGCTATCACCGGGAGATCGAGCGCGCGTTCGGACGCGACAGCGCCTGGGGTACCTGGGTGCATCGCTGGACCGCCGAGGAGGGGCGGCACGCGTACTGCATCCGCGACTACCTGCTGGTGACCCGCGGGGTCGATCCGGTGGAGCTGGAACGGGCCCGGATGCAGGTCATGCAAACCGGCTACAACACCCAAGACGCACCGCTGCTGCGCGTCCTCGCCTACGTGTCCTTCCAGGAACTCGCCACTCGTATCTCCCATCGCAACACCGGCCGCTACGCCGAAGACCCGATCGCCGAACGGCTCCTCACCAGAGTATCCACCGACGAGAACCTGCACATGGTGTTCTACCGCAACCTCGTCAGAGCTGCCCTGGAGATCTCTCCCGGCCCGACCCTGCGCGCAATCACCGATGAGGTCACCAACTTCCATATGCCGGGCATCGTCATCCCCGGATTCGCCCGCAAAGCGGCGCTGATCGCCAAAGCTGGCATCTACGACCTGCGCATCCACCACGACGAGGTGATCTGGCCACTGCTGCGCCAGTGGGGGGTGTTCGAGCTGGACAGCCTCGACGCGGAGGGCGAGAAGGCGTGTGCCGAGCTCGCCGACTTCCTCACCCAACTCGATGGGCAAGCCAGCCGATTCGAGGAACGCCGCGCGCAAGCGCAGGCGCGAGCGGCAACCCAGCAGTAGTCACCCTCGGGCGTCCCGGCGCCGGGCGCGCTCCAACTCCTCCTCGGCGTCCAGCTCCGCGGCCCTTTCCGGTGTCGGGGCAGTCCCCCCGAGATGTGCTGGCATCCACCAGAGGTCATTGCCCGGCGCTTCGGGATAGCGGGCACGGGTGATGTCGAGCAGGTCGTTGATTGCGTCGACCAGCGCGATGTCGGGTCCGGCCCCGCGCGCGGGCTGCAACGGTGGCCCGATGGTGATGCCGATCGGAATATGCCGCCCGGCGCGGATGGTCGGCTTGCGACCCTTTGTCCACACCCGTTGGCTGCCCCACAGCGCCACCGGGATCAGTGGAACACCGGCGGCACGTGCCATCCGGGTGGCGCCAGACTTGAACTCCTTGAGGCAGAAGCTGCGACTGATCGTCGCCTCCGGGAATATCCCCACCAGCTCACCGGCCCGCAGTGCCTCGACCGCTGCTCGAAATGAGGTCGCCCCGGCCGCGCGGTCGACCGGGATGTGGTGCATGGCACGCATCAACGGTCCGGTCACCCGGCTGGTGAACACCTCCTGCTTGGCCATGAAGCGCACCAGCCGTCCACGCTCACGCCAGAACGGCAGGGCGGCAAGCGCGAAGTCGAGGTAGCCGGTGTGGTTCATCACCACCACACCGCCGCCGGTGGCCGGGATGTGCTCTTGCCCGACGACGTCGATCCGCAGATCCAGGGCACGAAACAGGCCTCGAGCGACATGGGCCACGCAGAGATACGGCGCATCACTCACCGGCTCACGCTAGCGGGTACCGATGCCCCACCTCTGCCGACATGGAGACATGTCGGGGTAAAACGACCCCCGTTTATCCCGATATGTCTCCATGTCGGTCGGCTTGGCCGGCTGGGGGCGGCTTGGGCAGGCTGGACAGGTGTCGCATCAGCAGAGCAGCTATATCCACGGTCACCACGACAGTGTGCTGCGGTCACACCGTTGGCGGACGGTCCACAATTCCGCCGCTTACCTCATCCCGCACCTACGGCCGGATCAGCGGCTCCTCGACGTCGGCTGCGGCCCTGGCACCATCACTATCGACCTCGCCCGGATGGTGGCACCCGGCAACGTGGTGGGCATCGACAACGAACCGGCGCCACTCGAGCCCGCCCGAGCCGACGCCCAGCGGCAGGGCGTCAGCAATGTGTGCTTCACCGTGGGGGATGTGTACCAACTGAATCACCCGGACGGCACGTTCGACGTGGTCCATGCTCATCAGATCCTTCAGCACCTGACGGAACCGGTTGCCGCGCTGCGTGAGATGCGGCGGGTGTGCAAGCCGGACGGCTATGTCGCGGCCAGGGACGCCGACTTTGCGGCGATGGCCTGGTACCCGCAGGACGACCGGCTGAACCGCTGGCTAGACCTGTACCGGCGCATCGCATACAGCAACCGAACCGAGCCGGACGCCGGTCGGCGCCTGCTGTCCTGGGCACGAGAAGCCGGGTTCGACGACGTCACCTGCTCGGCCACGGCCTGGTGCTTCGCCACGCCGGAGGAACGCGCGTGGTGGGGCGGCCTGTGGGCGGAACGCGTCATCAGCTCTGCATTGGCCGACCAGGCACTGGACCGCCAGCTTGCCAGTCGTCAAGACCTCGAAGACATCGCGGACGGGTGGCGCCGGTGGACCGAGCAGGACGACGGGTGGTTCACCGTGCTCAATGGTGAGGTGTTGTGCCGAGCGTGAACCGTCACGTGCGCCGATTGAGCATGTCATCAAGGACGAGAGCCAACCCGATGGCCACCAACCAGCTGTCCTTGGCCAGCAGGACTCCCTGTTCGGTGGGTCGCAGACTCCCCTCATTACGCATACCTGGCGTGCGGAGGTAAAGCCCGACCAGGCCGGCTGAGAATGCGACCAGTCCGGCTCCGGCCACGCCAGCAGGCACGAACGGAACCAGCAGCGCGGCTCCGAGGGCCATCTCACTCGCAGACAGTGCGCGGACGAATAACTGCGGGCTGAGCGCACCCAGCAACGGGTACGAACCTGCGGCAAACCCCGCCAAGTTCTTGGCGGTCGCCTCGTCACTTCCCCATTTGGACAGGCCCGAGTTGACCACAAAACTTCCGGCGGCCAGCCGCAACGGCAGCTGCCAGGCCTTTCTGCGCAGGCTCATTCTCGCAGCTTCTCGTGTTTGACCTGTGGGTGCAACCGTTAGCGTCCGGTGACGCGGCGTGTCATTCGGGGTTTGGCGGGGTGAGTGGAAGTCGGATCTCGAAGCGGCAGCCCGGTCCGTGATTGCGGGCCTGGATTCGACCGGAATGGGCCTCGACGAGGCCCCGCGCGATGGCCAGGCCCAAGCCGGCGCCGGATTCGTCGGCCGGCACCGGGGTGCGAGCGGTGTTGCTGCGGTAGGCGACGTCGAAGACCCGGTCCAGCTCATGCTCAGGGATGCCACCGCAGGCGTCGTCAACGCGTAACCAGGCCTGCCCGTCACGGGCTCCCACCGCGACCACCACAGTGCCGTCTGGAGGGGTGTGCCGGATCGCGTTGGACAGCAGGTTACGGACCACCCGAGCCAGCTCCGGATCACTGCCGTGCACCACCGGCCACTCGCTGCCGGCGTCGGCCTGCAGCCGGACGCCCTTGCGGGCGGCGGTGACGGCTTCGGCGGCCAACGCTTCGGAGACCACCTCGCCCAGCGGAATCGCGGACAGCGTCAAGCGCAACGCCCCGGAGCTGATCCGGGACAGCTGGAACAAGTCGTCGACCATGCCGCTCAGCCGTTGCGTCTGCCGCCCGATTCGCTGCGCATACTGGGCGACCTCGTCCGGATCGGTCACCACGCTGTCGGCCAGTGCCTCGGTCATCGCCCGGATACCGGCCAGCGGGGTGCGAAGATCGTGACTGATCCAGGCGACCAGAATCCCGTCGAGCGGATTCAGACGCCTGGTCGCGCGCGCGAGCCTCCCGCTGCCAGGTGACGTCCCGCGCGATGGCCCGGGCCGAGCAGCAGTCCAGCTGGCACGCTCACCGCGGCCACCGCGGCACCCACCGCGAGCTCGGTGGTCAGCTGGGGGGTGAACATCCACCCGTTGACGCCCAGGATCCCGGCCAGGGTGGCGGCGACCGGTACCAGCACCAGCACCGCGACCGCGGCCGTGATCGAGTACCGGCGCATGTAGTGCAGCAGCAGCGCGCCGAGCAGGGCCACCGGCAGGGTGCACAGCAATGCGACCGGACCGACGTGGCGCAGCTCGTCGAGCATGGCGGTCAGTCCTTGCGGTCGTAGCGGTAGCCCACACCCCACACTGTCGCGATCCGTTCCGGGGCGGTGGGATCGGCCTCCACCTTCTCGCGCAACCGTCGCACGTGGACGGTCACCGTGGACTGATCCCCGAAGGTCCAGCCCCAAACTCGCTCGAGCAGCTCGCTGCGGGTGAAGGCCTGACCGGGGTGCCGGATCAGAAAGGCCAGCAGTTCGAACTCGCGCGTGGTGAGCCCCAGCTGCTCCCCATCCAGCACGGCCCGGCGTGCCGCCAGGTCGACCACCAGCCCACCGTCGGCGACCGGCGGCAGCTGGTTCACCGGCTGGGCAGACCTGGATCGGCGCAGCACCGAGGCGACCCGGAGCACCAGTTCGCGAGGGCTGAACGGTTTGGTGATGTAGTCATCGGCACCCAGCTCCAGACCGGCGATGCGGTCCTCCTCCTCGCCCAGGGCGGTGAGCATGACGACCGGCACCGGGCCCGCGGCCCGCAACCGCCGGCACACCTCCAGACCGGACAGGCCCGGCAACATGAGGTCGAGGACCACCAGGTCCGGCGGTGCGGTCCGGGCCGCAAGCAGCGCCTGCTCCCCGTCCCCAGCCACCGTCACGTGGTAGCCGGCACGGCCCAGGTAGCGACCGACGACGTCACGCACCATCACGTCGTCGTCGACAACGAGAACGGCACCGCTCACGACGCGCTTCGCTGCATTGGGTAGCGGGCCTTGGCAACGCGCACCGCCAGCACCACCGCGGACATCGCGAAGACAACTGCGGTCACGGCCAGCCAGCGCGCCAGGAACGGCTGTGGCGACAGACCGGAGGCGTCCAGGTAGGTCGGCGCCGACAGCCGCAGGATCAGCGGGGACCACACCACCAGCAACAGCCCGCAAACCACCGCCGGAACCCGCAGGTGGTTCAGCCACGGCACGCCGGCCACGGTAGCCAGCGCGGGGCGGCGGCGCAGCAACGTGACCAGGGCGGCGTCCGCTGCGGCATAGAGCGGGAAGAGCACCAAGTCATGAACCACGGCGCTGCCGACGAACCAGGCACCGACACCGACCGGATTACCGGACAGCAACCGGAACCCGGCGTAGCCGGCCACCACGAAGCTGGCCAGCAACATCAGCAGCGGAACCCATCGGCGAGTCACGGCGGTGGCGGCGAAGCTGGCAGGAACGTCAACCGGGTCACCCACTTGGTGTTGTGCACTCCGGGCAAGGCGGGCACCACCACTCGGGCCGGGAAACCATGATCAGCCGTCAAATCCGCGCCGTTGACCCGCAAGGCGAGCAGGGCGTCGCGCGCCGCGACCTGCCGCGCGGACAGCGTCGCCGAACCGAACCCGCCGCCGCGTTGCAGCGATTCGACGAACAACCGGGCGTCGGGCGGCGCGCCTGCCAGCGCAGCGAGGTCGGCCAGCCGGACCCCGATCCAGGTCTGCAGACCGGTGGACCAGCCCTCCACGCAAGCGATCGACAGTCGCGCGGTGTGCTGCGGCAGGGCGAGCAGCTGGGCGCGCGACAGTGACATCGCGACCAGGTTCGCCGAGCCGGTGAGCTCCAGCCGCCAGCTGTCATCCACCGGACCGATCCCGGCCGCGGCGGCCGTCTTGTTGACCTGGAAGTCGGCGGGCCCCTCACCCAGGTCCTGCCCCCGGGGTGCCAGCAGCGCCGTCGACCGAGCCGGACCACCGATGGTCTGGCCGACACTGAGCCCGAACAGCGCCAGCGAGCTGGCCGTGACCATGCCCAACGCTCCACGCCGGGAGATGGTGGGCGGGGCAGGATCGGGTGACACCAGCTGATCGGGATCGGGTTCCTCCGGGGTGGTCGCCGACAGTGGGGTGCGCAGCTCAGTACGCAGACTGCGGGCGCGCAGCGCAGTCCCCATCCGGCGCATGCGCAACGCGACATGCACCACGAACGCGGACATGAATACCCACGCGCCGTAGTAGTGCGCCTGATAGAAACTGAACGGCCAGGCGTAGAAGTACTGGATATTCATCACGCCGGTGACCAGCTCGAACACCGCGCCGCCGACCAGCAACAGCAGCGACACACGCTCGACGAGGTGAGTCACCGAGCGGACCGGCGGCCAATCAAACAGCTTGGGCAGGACCGACCACAGCTTGGCCAGCACGATCGGGATGAGCACCAGGCCAAGGGTGACGTGCACACCCTGGTTCACCCAGTACAACCACGATGGGCTGGCCGGCCAGGTCGGCAGCCACGAGCCCAGCAAGCCCTTGTCCGGCGTGGTGTCGTTGCCGGGAGCCAGGTTGGGGTTGTAGGCGGCGTAGGAGGCCAGCCCGGTGAGGAACATCAGCGTGATACCGGGCAGCAATGCGGCACCGAGCACCGCGGTGAACCACGGCCCACGCAGCGGGCTACGCCAGAAGCCGGCCCGGAATGGGCCCGGTGGCACGGTCATCATCCTAACGCTAGTTCTCACTGACTCCGTTGGGCACCAGCTGGGGCTTACCGTCCGCTGACATGTCCCGTCTGATAGGCAGCCGCAGCTCGATGAAGCAGCGGCCCCCGTAGTGGCGGTTGGCAACCCGCAATTCGATCTGGGCAGCAAGCACAGCGAGCGCTCCTGTTCCGGCAACCGCCCAAGGAAACCAAGGTCCCGCGGCTATCCCGGCTACCTGAAGTTTGACAGTCCCCCGCCACAACCCGGCGCCAGGGCGTTCGGCCTCGATCAACATGGTGCCACCGGGCCGAAGCAGCGCAGTACACCGGTGCAGCAGCTGCACCGGGTTCCCGCCGATTCCGATGTTGCCGTCGGCCAGCAGTACGTGGTGCCACCGTCCCTCCCCGGGCAGCGGGGCGAAGAGATCGCGGTGCAATACCGCAGCGCCACGAGAATGACAATGCCGCACCGCTCTGGGCGAGCAGTCCACGCCCAGAGCCGGCACGCCGCGCTGGGCCAGTTCGGCAACCAAACGGCCAGGACCACAACCCAGGTCCAGTGTTGGACCACTGCAGCGGTCCAACAACCAGTCGTCCTCGCCGTCGGCGGGCGCCAGCCAGCGTTCGACGGCCACCGGCAGTATCCGTCCGTCGTCACTGACGAGCTGGGCGGGCCGACCGGCCAGAGCGGCGTCGAAAATCCCGCCCTGCCCGGCGTTCACCGGCCACCCCACTGCGCAGACAGTGCGGCAACAGCGGCGGCGAACCGTCCACCGGGCACGTCGGCTGCCACCTTGGTGGCGTCCTCCCAGGTATCCACATCGGATAGTTCGGGCAGTTCGGCCACCCGGCATCCGGCGGTCCGCAGCACGGCCAGGGTCCGGGCCCCGGTGTCCGGGCGTGACGTCGGGACATCGGCAATCAGCTCGGTCACCACGGATCGCCGCACCCCGAGGGTCCACCAACCGCCATCAGCGGCCAGCCCGAACACGGCGTCTACCCCGTCGCCGTCCAGGAGGTCCAGGCACTGACCGAGCAGCCGGGCGTCGGCCTGCGGGGTGTCCATCCCGATCTGCAACACCGGCAGGTCCCCGACCAACGCAGTGGCGTCGGCGTAGGCCGCGGCGATCCGCTGGCCCAACGTCGCCCCACGCTGTGCCAGCACCGTGGTGGCCCGCAACCGCGCCGTCACCTCCGTGGTCTCGACCGCGTGGGCGAGGTCACCGGTCAGTGCCACCACCGGCACCACGCGTGGCACCGCCAGCACCGCGTCCAGGGTGTCCAGCAGGGCGGCTGCGGCGATGCGGGCGGCCTGATCCGGAGTGGCCGGCGGGCACAGCCGGGTCTTCACCTGACCGGGCACCGGCGCCTTGGCCAGCACCAGCAACGCGGCACGTGGGGTGGTGCGTGCAGCAACCCGGTCAGCTCGCGGCACGGCCGACAACCCCCCTCCCCACCGAACGCTGCTAGCAGTTTCCCGCTCCAGCGCGCACCCAACCATTACCTGTCGGTGACATTCCTTCCGCGTCCGCATTCAGCGGGCTCAGCGGGCTTGAGCAGGGCGGAATAGCCCGCTCAGCCCGCTGAATGCGGAAAGAGGCGGTGCAGGACCTGGTCGGCGATCTCGTGGGGGGTGGCTGCGAGGTCGACGGTGATGCCGGGCTCGTCAGCATCGAGCGGCTCGAGCGCCGCATACTGGGAGTCCAGGAGGTCGGGCGGCATGAAATGGCCGCGACGGGCGGCCAGCCGTTGCGCGACCAGCTCCCGTGGACCCCCCAGATGAACCATCCGGACATCCGGACCCGCGCCGCGCAGCACATCCCGGTAGGCCCTGGTCAGCGCCGAACAACTGACGACGGCGCACTCGCCGCGGGTGGCCCGCTCAGCGAGCCAGGACGCGATGGCCGTCAACCAGGGCGCGCGCAGCGGGTCATCAAGTGGAAGGCCGGCGGCCATCCTGGCGATGCTCGACGCAGGGTGGAAGTCGTCGCCCTCAGCCAGCGCGCAGCCGGTCCGCTCGGCGAGCAGTCCTGCGACAGTGCTCTTGCCCGATCCGGACACCCCCATCACGACGAGCTGCACCCGCCTCATCCCCTTATGTCTCGTCCTTAGTAAACCCACCCCAGCGTCACATGGATGCTTGTAGCTCTCCGAGGACCGCCCCGAACAGCGACAAGCATCCATGTCGCATTCCGGGTGGATACGTCGTCGTTGAATAGGGTTGCGAGATTCGTGCTGATCACTCTTGGTAATTGAGCTAGCATCGCAGTTGCAAGTGAATGGCGGCCGAGAAGGGACCCGCGTGCACGACGTTCAGATCGAAGTGGTGCTTCTGTCGCTGCCGGTACCGGCTTCGGGTAACGCGGCACTGCGATGGCGGATCGCACGCGGTGACCTGCCAGCGGGATGCCGACCGGATACCCGGGCCCACGAGCTCGCGGGGCTTGACACGACTGTGCCCACCGCGACAGTCGTGCACTCGACATCTTGGCGCCACGGCCCTGCCGGCCTGATCCTGACCTACGCGGTCCTTCCTGACCCGAACCCTGCCGAGGACGCCGTGCACGCTGTCCCGGCGAACGCCCACATCGTCTGCTCGGCGGATGCCGCAGCACCGACCCCCACGGTGGTAGCGGTGGAGCACGTCCTGGCCCATGCGCTGCGGCACCTGTCGCTGATAGCCCGCTCCTGCCCGACAGTGGCCGTTGCGGTCGATGTGCACTCGTAGCTATGGCAGGCTGTGAGTGCCCACGCCCCCGATGTGGCAGGTCAGCTCGTCGACTCCTGAGCCTGAAGGTGACGAAGGGGTGATCGCGTCGTGACGCCCCGCCCACGATTGCTTGCCCTCATGGGATCCGGCGAGACCGCCCCGACGATGGCGCGGGTGCATCGCGTGCTCATCGAGCGTCTCGGTGCCTCGCCCGTCGATGCCGTGCTGCTCGACAGCCCCTA
>DASQVB010000107.1:0-2495 GCA_035640975.1 Pseudonocardiaceae bacterium | reverse complement strand
GGATGATCCTCTTCGGGTTCCTGCATGCGCTACTGCTGTTCTCCGGCGACATCATCGGTGCCTACGGCTTGCTCGCCGTCGTGCTGGCCGGGCGGCTGATCCGGGCCGGTGACGAGAAGCTACTGATCCTGGTGGGCTTGTGGACAGTGCCGATCATGGCTTTCGGTGCGCTGCAGGCCCTGCCGGCGCCCGAAGGTTCGGAGTCATTGCTGCCGTCGATGTCCATCACCGATCCGCTGGCCGCAGCCGGGGTCCGGGCCATCGAATGGATCCAGCTCACTGCCGTGCTGTCGTTCCTCGGCCTGGTGCCCGCCGTGGCGCTGGGAGTCTGGGCGGGGCGGCGGCGGCTGCTCGACGAGCCCGAGCGGCACCGGCCGATGCTGGTCCGTGTCGCGGTGCTCGGCGTCGGGCTGGCCGCCGCCGGTGGCCTGCCGATGGCGCTGCTGGCGGCCTCATGGTGGCCCGATCCGTCGGTGATGGCGACCGCACTCGCGGGCGTGGCGCATGCCCTGACCGGCTACGCCGGTGGGCTGGGTTACGCCGCGATCGCCGGGCTCATCGCCATCCGGACCCGCAACCGCTACCGTCCCGGCCCGGTGAGCACCGCGCTGGCAGCCTGCGGGCAGCGATCGATGACCTGCTACCTGCTGCAGTCCGTGGTGTTCGTGGCGGTGCTGGCCGCCTACGGCGGCGGCCTCGGTAACCGATTCGGGCTCGCGACCACCGCCGCCCTGGCCACAGTGACCTGGGCGCTGACCGTGCTCCTGGCCCACGCCATGGCCCGCCTCAGCTACCGTGGCCCAGCCGAGCTCCTCCTCCGCCGCCTCACCTACGCCCGGCTCCCCTAGCGTCCAAGGGTCGCTACGTCCCGTCCGAGACTGCGCTCGGAAGGGATGGCCCCTTCGGGGCAGCGTCGGCCGCCGGTGATCGCGGTGGGGGTGGGATCACTACGGTGTCGCGGTGCGTGACGAGCTCACTGAACGCTATGGCGATCTTCTGACCGGCAGCTATGACTGCGTGGATCGCATCGTGCTCAACGCCTACTTCTCCCTGGGGCACAATCCGGGTGGGTTTCGGGTGTGGTGGCGGCGGCTGCATGGCGATAGTGAGGAGCAGCTGGACAACACGCATCTGATGCGGATGGCCGGTCGGTTTGCTCGTCGGGTGCGGGCCTGGGCCAACGCCCACCAGGTCCCGGTGATCGACTGCAAGCGTGGTGAGCGTAAGCATCAACTCGCCGAGGAATACCTGGACACGCACACCGTGGGGCCAGGGGTGTTTCTCATCCTGGTAGCCCGGGCCTCGGCGGCGGTGTGGGAGGTCACCCGCTCCAGGAGCGGGGTGATCCTCAACCTGGCCAAGAAGATGTCCTTCGTCAACCACTACTCCTTCCACATCATGGACCCACAGTGGGGCCATGTGACGATCAAGATGTCCGGGCATCCCCCGTTCGCCGCGCAGATCATCCTCAACGGCCACGAGTACGTCGCCACCCAAGCCCGAAAGGCTGGGATCGGGTTCACTAAACAAGGCAACTGCTTCACCGCAGTCGCCGACCCCGCAGGCCTGGCTCAGGTCGCAGACACCTTGTCGCACCCCACGACGATAGGGCGCCTGAGCCAGGTCTGCGACCAGTGGATCTATTCGGCCTGCCTGTGCTTCGGGCTGGACCTCGATGAGCAGGCTCGCAGTGGTTTCACCTATGGCTACTCGGTCTACCAAGCTGAGTACAGCCGCAACCTGATATTCAAAGTGGGCGCTCAGATGGAAAAGGTGTTCGATCGCATCGTCGATCGGACCCGCTCTCGGCTGGACGTGCCCACCCTGCGGACCCTGTTCGGCGCTAAACAACGTCCAAGCCGCAACGGCAGCTCTGAACTCTCGCTTCAGCTCGCAGCCATGACCGAGACACCTCGGTATGACCTGACCATGTTCAAGGTCCACTTCGGGCTCTTGACGTTGAAGGCCTACACCAAAGGCGAGCACGTGCTGCGCTTCGAAGCGATCACCCATAATACGAAACAACTACGCTGCGGCCGCGTACTCGAGAAATTCCCCGAGATCACCACCCGGCTCGCCGGCATGGTCGAACAGTTCTGTACCACGCTGGACTGCGTCGATGTCGGCTTCCTCCCCGATGGCACCCTCGATGAGCTGCCGCTGCCCAGCCGGATCGGAGCAACCCGAATCGGCGGTGTCGACCTGAACAAACCACGGATCCGTTCCACCCTCGCCGCGGTCCTCGCCCTCTCGGCAGCGCCCGACGGGTTCACCGTCACAGACCTCACCGCCAAGGTCCACGCCATAACCGGGCAGACCGGCTACACCACACGCCAAGCCGCCTACGACCTACGCAAGCTACGCGGCAAAGAACTCATCGCCAAACCCGGCCGATCTCACCGCTACCACGTATTACCACCAGCAGCCCGCACCATCACCGCCCTCCTGGCACTGCGCGACCAGGTCATCAGCCCCATCCTCGCCGGGATCCGAAG
>DASQVB010000106.1:0-3333 GCA_035640975.1 Pseudonocardiaceae bacterium | reverse complement strand
CCCTGCAGGGTGTCAACCGTGCCGGCCTGGACGAGCCCCGCGGCGTCATAACGCTGAGGGACCACGTGATACTTCAGGATCGTAGAGAGCTGGCTGTCCGCCGACGCCACGTTGGGGTCAGTGGTCAGTTTCTGGATAGTGCCCGGGTTCTTGGCTTCCAGGTCTGCGAACGCCGGGTCGGCCGGGGCGAACACGGTGATGGCCTCGGCACTGTTCAGGGTGTCACCCAGGTTGGCGGCGGTGACCGCTTTCACCAGGGTGGTGAGCAGCGGGTTGTTGCTGGCTGCGGTGGCCACCGGGTCGTCGACCATGCCTTGGGCCGACCCCTCGCCTTCGGTAGGCACCTGGCTGCAGGCCGGACCGAAGATGTCCGAAATCTGGGTGACGCCGGTGGCAGCAGGCGCCGCTGACTCCGAGGTGGACTCAGCTTCGGCACCGGCCGGCGCGGAAGCTGGGGCTTCGGCCGACGGCGTCTCCGCGCTGCTGCACGCACCGAGCGCGACTGTCAGGGCGGCCATAGCACCAACCGCAGCCACTCGCTGGATCTTCCTCAAATCTATCTCAACTCCTCATCGGGCTGCCCGGCTTGTCCGGGCCTCTCATGTATTACTTCGGTAGTCCCCAGTGCGGGGTTCACAACTATCGGATTACGAATAGGACACGTCTGTCTTGGCTCGGCGTGTCCACAGTGTCCTTATCGGACGGTGAACTGTACAGAGTGCCATCCGCTGGCGCCGTCCGGGATTGGTGCGGCCCGGTCCGCCGTCTGGGTATACCCGGTCTTGTCCGTCGCACGAACCTCCGCGACGTGGCTGCCGGGCTCCCATCGGCCTCGCAGCCTAAACATCCGCCAAGTGTCCACGTTGACCTCAGTGGACAGCTCCGCGGGTCGCCACTGACCCCGGTCGATCCGGACCTCGACCTTCTCGATCCCCTTCGTTTGTGCCCACGCGATCCCCGTGATCGGCGTATCCGGGCTGATCCGTTCGAACGAACCGGGACTGTCGATTCGGGACATCGTCTTGATCGGTGCCCGCTGCGCCCAGTCGCGCTGCAACCAGTAGGCCTGCTTCGCCTCAAACGTGGTGAGCTCCATATCGGTGATCCACTTGGTCGCCGACACGAAACCGTAAAGTCCAGGGACAACTATCCGAACCGGGAAGCCGTGTTCGATCGGCAACGGCTCTCGATTCATCGCAATGACCAGCATGGCCTCCCGGCCGGGATCGGCGAGAACCTCGGTTGGACTGCCGCAGGTCCACCCGTCGACGCTGGTGGCGAACACCTGGTCGGCGCCACGTTGGACGCCGGCCTCTCTGAGGATGTCGGCCAGCAGCACACCGGTGAAGTTCGAGGTGGAGATGTAGGGGCCACCGACCTCGTTGGACACGCAAGTCATGGTCACCGTGCGCTCGACCAACCTTCGGGATGTCAGGTCCGCCCAGTCCAGGTTCAGTTCGCGGTCAACCATCCCGTGCACGCGCAATCGCCAGTCCTCGGCGCGCAGCTGCGGCAGCGTGAGGTTCACATCGACCCGGTAGAAGTCCCGGTTCGGGGTGATGAAGGTCGGCGAGCCGTCGGCGGCGAAGTCCGCCCCGGCCGGGATCGGCGGTGCGGCAACCGCGGGCACGATCCGTCCCACCGAAGCGCGAGAAGTTTCGACGCCACCCCGCCCAGCCAGCAGCTGGCCTCCTGCGCCTGCGAGACCGGCACCGGCGGCGACCGCTGCCGATCCAACCAGCAGCTTGCGGCGCGATACCCCCGCCACCGCTGTGTCTGGAGCCTGCGCCCGACTCGCCAGACCCCAGCCATGCAGTGCGGTGAACGCCGCCAAGCTGACGACCAGCGCGGCCAACGGGGCCAGGACGTCGAGCGCACCTGCGTTGGGACGGGTGATCACGGCAGCGGTGGCGACCACGCCAAGCAGAACGATCAAGATCAGTCCGGGCGTCCGGGAACGCCGGGACACGAGTCCGGCGACCATTCCGATCAGTGCGATCACCAACGCCATGCCCAGCAGCAACACGATCTTGTCGTAGGTGCCGAAAGTGCGGACCGCAAAGTCCTTGAGCCAGCTCGGGGTGAAGTCGATTGCGGTGTTGCCCACCGCGAGGAATGGCGAAGCGGCGGGTGAAACCACCCCTCCGACCAAGTGCCCCACGCCAAGGCCGCCAGCCACCGACAGCAAACCGGCCAGAGCGGCCACCGGGACGGATAAACGGGACGAAGTCACGCAGGCCCTTTCGGCGCTGCACCGGCGGGTGGTTCAGTCAGAGACCAGATCGTGATGCTGTTCACCAGGTGAGCGCGGTTCGCAGACGCTGTTCCTGCACTGTCCAGAAGCCGTGTTCCCGCCCGTCAACCAGGATCACCGGGACCCGGTCGCCGTACTCGGCCCGCAGTTGGGCGTCTGCGTCCACATCGCTGGTCTGCCACGGAACGTCGAGTTCAGCGCAGATCCGGGCGATGTCCTCCCGGGCCGCGGCACACGCGTGGCAGCCCGCCCGGACCAGCAAAGTCACCTCATGCTGCACAGTCCTAGTCTGCACGATCGGGGATCCCGCTACGCGACCGCTGACGTCAGCTACCAGGAACCTCGCTACCAGCTAAGAACCGTCTGCAACCCGGGATGTGCACCGCGTAGCGTCTCGGCGTCGTATGCTTCCGCCCGCGCTAGGCGGCCGTTGGCGCGAACGGCCGACACGATGCGAACAAGGGAGTGGCTTATGCCGCAACCGAGCTGGACCCCGGAACCCCGGGACCGAGCTGCGACGGCGCGCCGCCGTGCGGATGGTCCCGCAGTACGCATGCGCTGGTTGCGCTACCTGGTCGCAGACCACATCGAGCGAGATGCCTGATCGCGTGAAGTCCGTCTCCCGCCCCGGCACCGGGCCGATTCCTGATCCGCGCAGCACGGATACGGACACCGGCCCCGTGGACACCGGCGCGGCTGACGCCCCCGGCCCCCCCGGCCCCCCAGCCGACCCTCCCGGCCCCGAGGTCGACACCGCCGCATGGGAACTCGTCGCGGCGGCGCAGCAGGGTGATCAAAACGCGTTCGGCCAGCTCTACAATCGGTACGTCGATGTGGTGTTCCGTTTCGTCCTTTTCCGCGTGGGCGATCGGCCGCTCGCCGAAGACCTCACCAGCGAGACTTTTCTGCGCGCCCTGCGCAGGATCTCGTCAGTGAGCTACCAAGGCCGCGACGTCGGCGCCTGGTTCGTCACCATCGCGCGTAACCTGGTGCTCGACCACGTCAAGTCCAGCCGTTACCGGCTGGAGATGACCACCGCCGACATCCTGGACTCCAGCGCAGACGACCGCGGCCCCGAG
>DASQVB010000105.1:0-4850 GCA_035640975.1 Pseudonocardiaceae bacterium | reverse complement strand
GGGTTGCTCAAGGCGGTGGCCGACGACGGGCGGATCCACACCACCTACAACCAGACCATCGCCGCGACCGGCCGGCTGTCCTCGACCGAACCGAACCTACAGAACATTCCGATCCGCACCGAGTCCGGCCGTCGGATCCGGCGAGCGTTCGTGGTGGGTCCCGGTTATTCGGAGTTGATGACGGCGGACTACAGCCAGATCGAGATGCGGATCATGGCGCATCTGTCCGAAGACACCGCCCTGATCGAGTCGTTCACGTCGGGGCATGACTTCCATGCCGCCACCGCCGCGCGGGTGTTCGGGGTGGACGCTGCCGCGGTCACCGGGGAGCAGCGCGCCAAGATCAAGGCGATGAACTACGGCCTGGCCTACGGGTTGTCCGCATTCGGGCTATCCGCGCAGCTGCGGATCTCCACCGAGGAAGCCCGTGAGCTGATGGAGGAATACTTCGCCCGATTCGGTGGTGTCCGGGAGTACCTGCGCACGGTGGTCGAAAAGGCCCGCCTGGACGGTTATACCGCCACCATCCTGGGCCGCCGCCGGTACCTTCCTGACCTGATCAGCGACAACCGCCAGCGTCGCGAGATGGCCGAGCGGATGGCGCTCAACGCGCCCATTCAGGGCAGCGCCGCGGACATCATCAAGGTCGCGATGCTTGAAGTCGCCCGTGCATTGCATACCGAGGGACTCCATTCCCGGATGCTGCTGCACGTGCATGATGAGCTGGTGCTGGAGGTAGCCGACGGCGAGCGTGCCGCGGTGGAGACACTCGTACGTCGCGAGATGGGTTCGGCGTACGCGCTGGACGTGCCGTTGGAAGTCTCGGTCGGATTCGGCCGGTGCTGGGACGATGCGGCGCACTGAGACCTGCTTGCAGGGTCGAAGCATCAAACCTGGAGGTGCACCATGATCTCTCGGATCCACTGGGCGATGCTGGCCGTCGCGGATCAGGACACGATGGTCGAGTTCTTCGTGGACAAGCTGGGCTTCGAGAAGCGCACCGACGGGGAGATGTGGCCCGGTGCGCGCTGGATCGAGGTCGCGCCAAAGGAGGAGCGGACTGGCCTGGTGCTCAGCAGCGCCGCAGCGTTCGGCCGTGAGCCCAGCACCGAGTACCCGGTCGGCTTCTCCTGCGCCGACCTGCCAGGCACCGTTGAGCAGTTACGGGCCGCCGGCGTCACGGTCACCGACCCGGTCACCGAGCCCTGGGGCACCTACATCCGCATCACCGACCCCGAAGGCCGCGACTTCCTGGTCAACGACCAAGCCTGACGAGCGGTTGGCCGCAGGTGCCGCAATTCGGCTCCGAATAGCGCTTCTGCCACCAGGTCAGATCGCAATTCGGCTCCGGATGGTGACGGTCAGCGGCGACGGCAGCGGAAGATCGCGGTGCCCGGGAACAGCGCTCCCCGCAGCGGGCTCCACTGGCCCCACTCCCGATGTAGGCCGGCCGGCCATGCCGGCTCAACCAGATCCTCCAGCACCAACCCGGCGGCGACGATCTCCCTGACGCGGTCACCCAGGGTGCGGTGGTGCTCTACATAGGTGGGGTTGCCCGCATCGTCCACCTCGACATACGGCGTGCGGTCGAAATACGACTGCGCCACCGTCAAGCCGGCCTCCCCGGGATCGTCAGGGAAGATCCAACGCAGCGGGTGGGTCACTGCGAAGACCCACAGACCGTCAGGGCGCAGTACCCGTGCGACCTCCCGCATCACCGCAGCCGAGTCCGCGACGAACGGCACTGCGCCGAACGCCGAACAGGCCAGATCGAAGCTGCCGGCGGCGAAGGGCAATCGAGCGGCGTCGGCCTGCACCAGGGGCACCGAAATTCCGGTGTCGCGCGCCGCCTGCACCGCGTGCCGCAGCATTTCAGCCGATAAGTCCACGGCGACGACCTGCGCGCCCTGAGCGGCCAACCAGCGCGCACACGGTGCCGATCCGCAACCGACCTCGAGCACGCGGCGGCCCACCAGCTCACCGAGCAGGCCGGCGTCCGACTCACGAAGTCCCTCCGGGCACCACACGAAGTCTGCCTGGCCCAGGAAGTCACCGTGGGCGGCGAGGTAGTCCTCAGCGTCGGCGTCCCACCATCGACGATTGGCGGTGACCGTGTCGGCGGCGCTGACCAGCCGCTTCACCACGCTGGCGGTGCCCAGTAACGCCTCGGCGTGCCCGTGGGGTGTGCTGCGTTCGTCATCCATAGTTGCGGCGCGCCCGTCACCGAGGCAATCTGTCAGAAGGAATGGGTGAATGCCGGGGGTTGAGTTTGCTGCCCAGACTCCAGCCTGGGTACGATCGACTTGCGCTGTGGTTTCGCGCTGCCCGGCTTGTCGAGCTGTCTCAGCACGTCGCATCCGGAACACAGCTGTATCAGCAACACGGTTGTATCCGCACCAGCTGTATCCGGAACACAGCGGCCCTGCGGGGGGGTTGTACCTAGCAGGGCTGTGAGCGCACCGCACGACAGCGACACAACACTGCCCACCGACGACCCTATCCCCTCGGAGCACCCCACCGCATGTCCACCGACACCACCGCCGCCCCGTCCATACAGCAGGTTGCGATCAACGACATCGGGACGGAGGAGGACTTCCTCGCCGCCATCGATAAGACCATCAAGTATTTCAATGATGGCGACATCGTCGAAGGCACCATCGTCAAGGTTGATCGTGACGAAGTGCTCCTCGACATCGGCTACAAGACCGAGGGCGTTATCCCGTCGCGGGAGCTGTCCATCAAACACGATGTCGACCCTGCAGACGTTGTGGCGGTGGGCGACGAGGTCGAGGCACTCGTTCTCCAGAAAGAGGACAAGGAAGGCCGACTGATCCTGTCCAAGAAGCGCGCCCAGTACGAGCGCGCCTGGGGCAATATCGAGGCTCTCAAGGACAACGAGGAGCCGGTCAAGGGCACCGTCATCGAGGTCGTCAAGGGTGGCCTGATCCTCGACATCGGCTTGCGCGGCTTCCTGCCCGCCTCGCTGGTCGAGATGCGGCGGGTTCGTGACCTGCAGCCTTATGTGGGCCGCGAGCTCGAAGCCAAGATCATCGAGCTAGACAAGAACCGCAACAACGTGGTGCTCTCGCGTCGCGCTTGGCTGGAGCAGACCCAGTCCGAGGTGCGTAGCGAGTTCCTCAACCAGCTGGCCAAGGGGCAGGTCCGCAAGGGCCAGGTCTCCTCGATCGTCAATTTCGGGGCCTTCGTGGACCTCGGTGGCGTGGATGGTCTTGTCCATGTCTCCGAGCTGTCCTGGAAGCACATCGATCACCCCAGCGAGGTCGTCGAGGTCGGCCAGGAGGTCACCGTCGAGGTGCTCGACGTCGACTTGGACCGCGAGCGGGTGTCCCTGTCGCTCAAGGCGACCCAGGAAGACCCGTGGCGGCAGTTCGCCCGCACTCACCAGATCGGGCAGATCGTGCCCGGCAAGGCCACCAAGCTGGTGCCTTTCGGTGCATTCGTCCGGGTCGAGGAGGGCATCGAGGGTTTGGTGCACATCTCCGAGCTGGCCGAGCGGCACGTCGAGATCCCCGAGCAGGTTGTGCAGGTCGGTGACGACGTGATGGTCAAGGTCATCGACATCGACCTGGACCGGCGGCGGATCTCCCTGTCCCTCAAGCAGGCCAACGAGGGGCTGTCCCCCGAAATGGAGTTCGACCCGACCCAGTACGGCATGACTGCCGAGTACGACACCGAGGGCAACTACATCTACCCCGAGGGCTTCGATCCGGAGACCAACGACTGGCTCGAGGGCTACGAGAAGCAGCGCCAGGAGTGGGAGCGTTCTTACGCAGAGGCGCAGGTTCGTTTCGAGCAGCACCGCAAGCAGGTCGTCAAGGCAGCCGAGATCCAGTCGGACGCGGTTGAGGACCAGAACTACTCCTCGGCGACTGCTGAGGCGCCGACCCCCAGCGGCGGCCCTGGCGCCGGTTCGCTCGCCAGCGACGAGCAGCTGGCGGCACTGCGGGAGAAGCTCTCCGGAGGCGTGTAGTTCAGGTACTCACTGTCGCGCAATGCTGAGGGTCGGACTTACTGGAGGGATCGGATCCGGTAAGTCCACGGTGGCGGCCCGGCTGGCGCAGCGGGGGGCGTGGATCATCGACTCGGACCGGATCGCCCGCGAGGTGGTCGAGCCCGGTACTGAGGGACTGCGTGCCGTGGTGGACGAGCTCGGCGCGGAGATCCGAACCGAGGCCGGCGCGCTGGATCGGTCGGCGTTGGGCGCGCGGGTGTTCGGTGACGCGGACGCCCGAAGCCGGCTCAACGCCATCGTGCACCCGCTGGTCGCAGCGCGCACCGCCGAGCTGCTCGACGCGGCACCGCCCGATGCCATCGTCGTGCAGGACATCCCGCTGCTGGTCGAGGCGGGGCTGGCAGCGGGGTTTCCACTGGTCGTTGTAGTGCACGCAGCCGCTGAGGTACGGGTTCGGCGTCTGGTGGACCAGCGCGGGATGCCTGCGGCGGACGCCCGTGCGCGGATCGCGGCGCAAGCCACCGACGAACAGCGCCATGCCGTCGCGGATGTGTGCCTGGACAACACCGGTGCCTGGGACGAGACCCTCGCTGCGGTGGATCAGCTGTGGACGCAGCGGCTGGTGCCCTTCGAGGGCAACCTCCGGCATCGCCGCCGGGCACCGCGGCCCGCAGCCCCAATCATCGTTGCGCCCGACGACAGTTGGCCGTGGCAGGCGAAGCGGGTGATGGCACGTGTCGCAGCTGTCGCAGCCGGGCGGGCATTGCGTATCGACCACATCGGTTCAACCTCGGTGCCTGACCTGGACGCCAAGGACGTGCTGGATGTGCAGGTGGTCGTCGCTGACCTCGATGTGGCCAAGCAACTGGCCGACGAC
>DASQVB010000104.1:0-2687 GCA_035640975.1 Pseudonocardiaceae bacterium | reverse complement strand
GTCGCGGGCAGGCGCTGCGTCGGGGGCAGGCGCGGCCGGCCGCGGTCGGCTTGGCTGATGCCTGACCGGCGGGCTGGCCTGGTGCCGCACGACGAGGGGCCGTGGCACCTCGGCGGCGGTTTCGGCTTGCCTGGTGGCGGTGTCGTTGTCTGACTGGGTCACTGGTGTGAGCACTGACCCAGCGGTAGGCCCCGCGGCCGGTGGTGGTACCGCCAGGGGCTGCGCTGTAGGCGCTGGCGACGCTGTGTGCGCGGTCTGGGCCGGGGCCACGGGCGCCACGGCTTGCGTGTTGGCGGTGACGACGGGCGGGGATGATTTGTCTGGGCTGTCGAAGGCCACCAATGCCAGCGCCGCTATGCCCCCGGCAACGACGAGTGCGCCAGAGGTAAGTCCGGCCTGCCGGGACGTGGGCCACCGTAAGGTTGTCCAAGGTCGTAGTCGGGCGGAGTCGAGCTTTAACGGCCGGGAGCGCCAGCGCGGTCTTCCGGGGCTCTCGCTCAGCCACCAGGTGTCTGGTTCCGGGATTTGTCCCTGGCCGCCGCCGGCCCGTGGAGGCGCGTGGGGTGGAGGCTCGTTCGGGCTCATGTGTCTGCCTTTAGCTGGGTTGAGCGGGACATCGTTCGCTGATTGTAGCCATGTGCGCACATGTGGTAGTCAGTAGTTTGGGGGTGGCCGACGGCGCTGACGGGCGTCGTCCGACCTCAACCTCCCGGCTGTACTACGAAACGGTCGGCCGCACAGGCCCAAACATCGCCCGGCCTGCCGCCGAGGGGGGAATGACCATGACCTCGGGGTGGACATCGCGAGCCAGCTCAGCCAACCCAAGTCATACGGTTGCCGCTAACGCGCCCCGCATTGCGGGGCGGTGGGCCGTTGGCGTGGTTTTGTCGGGTTGACGGGCTTGGGCGGGTTCGTTGGCCCATGAGGGGTCGACCAGCATGGGTAGGTGGATGCCGCACCGTCGCTGTACCGAGGTCACCGGTTTCCAGTGGAGATCATCCACTGCGTGTGGCTGTACTACCGGTTCCCGCTGAGCTTGCGTGACATCGAGGACGGCTTGCTGATCCTGCTCGGCACGCCGCCGCTGCTCTACCTGGTGCACCTGCTGGGCAAGCCGGTGGAGCAACGCAGCGGGCCCGAGCAGGAGCGCGCCGCGCCAGCCTCCGGTGTCGCCGCGGACCTGGTGTCCGGTGTCCGGGTGCTCAAGGGCATCGGCGCGGAGCCCGCTGCCGTGCGCCGCCATGTCGAGACCAGTCGGCAAGCGCTGCGCGCGACCAGTGCGCAGGCCTGGTACCAGGGCATCATGCTGGCCGGGAACGGGTTGTTCCTCACTCTGGTGGCGTTGGTCGGCGGTCGGCTCGCGGCGCAGGGCGAGATCAGCGTCGGCGGCGTGGTCGCGGCGGTCGGCCTCGCGCAGTTCCTCATCACGCCCCTGGAGATATCACGCCCCTGGAGATCTTCGGCTGGGTGAACGGACGGCTCGCCCAGGCCCGCCCATCGGCCCCCGGATCGTCGAGGTCCTCTCGGCACCGCCTGCGGTGGTGGTGACCGGCGACCGGACCGCCCGGGCGCGCCTGCTGGGCAGCTGCGGCTGCGCGGGCTGGCGCACGGCCCAATGCCGCTAAGTTAAGGGCAAAGTCGATCTTTATGTCCGGGCGTCCGCCCAGATGGATGCCTTGTAAGTCGATCTAGCGCGTGCGGCGCAGCAAGCGAGCATAACTGGAAGCATCGGTGGCGACGGGTGGCGCCTGATGGCTGTTCCTTGGTAGGCCATGGGCGGTGTTGCACTGCTATGCGTAAGGTGTCAAGCCGTAACCTGCAGACAACGGTCAGTAACGGGCTCGCCACCAGGCATAACAGCCGCATCACTGACGCACCAGTCCTGCGCACAGGCCTGCGAGAGGTGACGACATGGCGTTTAGACGGCAGCGTTTATCCCAGCGCCGCAAAGCTGTCGGGTTGACGCAAGAGTCACTTGCGCAACGCTTGGGAGTGGAACGCTCCACCGTCACCCGATGGGAAGCCGGAGACACCGAACCACTCCCGTCGATACGACCACACGTGGCCCGGGTCCTGCAGGTATCGGCAGATCAGCTCACCGAGCTACTCGCCGAGTCCGAAAACGCCGGAACCATGCGAGGTCTGTCAGCCAACACCAAGGTGACGGCCCCGGTTCAGTCGGAGGTGTGGCTGGACCGGACCGAGTTCCAAGATATGATCCGCCCGCAGGCAGCCAAGGCCGTCGAGACGTTGCGATCCGCCGGTGTCGGCACGGAGAGCCCCGATGCGAGAGCGCTGGCCGGTAGATCCTCGCAGGATCCTCTTGTCACGCAGCGCGCCAGGGCCGAGTTCGGTCACCCTGTCGCCGTCGACGCCGATCGTCAGGCTGTGATCGCGCTCGGTCTCGCCCGGCCCGGGCTTGCGGCTAACATCGCCGACCCTGCCGATATCAACACCGCCGCCGCGGACATCGGGTCGGATGCGCCAGTTCCGGCGACGGTCGGGACTGGCCGATTCGCCGGGTCCGACATCCCCAAGCCGGCCCAGACCGGCGTCTCAAACTTCTCGTCCGTGACCATCATTGCACTAAAGGCTGCCGTCGCCGATGTCCAGTGGCGCCGGGCGAGGTCACGGCGGTTCAAGCGGTTGGCGGCAGCGGGCGGCCTGGTCTTGATGGGGGGGATAGC
>DASQVB010000103.1:0-7843 GCA_035640975.1 Pseudonocardiaceae bacterium | reverse complement strand
TCTTCGGCACCCGGGTCACCGCCGCCCAGCCGGGGTCCTTCGACGGCCTCCTGCTGGCGGTCGACAACATCGACGAGGCACGCGATGCGCTCATCGCCCGGGGCGTCGACGTGAGCGAGGTGTTCCACGCCGCCGACGGTGGGCTGTCCGGCGGCTTCCACATCGGCGAGGAGGGACGCGCCTCCGGTCACGACCCCGAGCGCCGCTCGTACGCCTCGTATGCCTCGTTCAACGACAGTGAGGGCAATCGCTGGATCCTCCAGGAGCTCACGGAGCGGCTCCCCGGTCGAGTCTGACGAGCAGGCTCAACGTCTTGCGGCTTCCCCTGCCGCAGCAGTGGCCAGTCGGCAGGAAGCCACGTCAAGAACACCACCGGCCCCCGGGCCATGACCGAGGAGAACTGGCATGGACGTCGCATCTCTGGCGAGTCGGCTGCACGAGACCGCCCAGCGCCACGACGCGTACGAGAAGGTGGCCCCACCGCACAACTGGTGGGAGTGGTATGCGGCCTACATGGACGCCCGCAGTCGAGGCAGCACGCCGGATGAGGCCTCGGAGGCGGCCGACCGCTACATGGCCGAGGTGAAGCACGTCGTGGTCCCGTCCACCTGAGGCTGGAGCGAGCCAGAGTGTGGATCAGCCGAAGGTGAACGCGTAGACCTGGATGCCCGGATCCAGAAAGGTGATCTCGAAGGTCCGATCCGTGACCGCGCCGGTCTGGCGCAGGAGCTGGTAGAGCCGCGGTTCGGCCACCGTCCCGTCACCGTCGGCGTTGGCGTCGGCGCCGTGCGACGCTCCCGGCTGCTGTCCGTCCAGCGTGACCCGGAACCGGACAGGTTCCTCCTGTGCGCTGGGCGTCATCACCAGGTGGAGATCACGCGCGTGGAACCGGTAGGCGATCCGTCCCTCGGCCTCGTGCAGGACGACGGCCTGTTGCCGCATCGTCCACTCACCGGCGATAGCCCAGTGGTCCCGCTGCAGGAGGGTCGGAACGCCGTAGCGGTATCGGGTATCCCGCCGCACGCCCTCAGTGGAAGCGAAGCGCTGCGTCCGTGCGTAGCCGAGATAGTTCTCGTTCGAGATCAGGCTGTTCCAGTCGGCATCGGCCTCGACGCCCTGCGCGTCGACCTGGCTCAGCTCCTGGCCGATCCCGCGAGCCCCGGACTCGACCAGGAGCTGCTGGATGACGCGCTCCGAGCGTACGTAGTCGCCCTCGCCGAACCGGTGATGCCTGAACTGTCCGTGGCCGTCGATCAGGTACAGCGCCGGCCAGTAGCGATTCCCGAACGCATCCCAGACCACGTAGTCCCGGTCCAGGGCTATCGGATAGTCGACCCGCAGGTACTTGGCCGCCCGGCGCACGTTGTCCACGTCCCGCTCGAAGTCGAACTCGGGCGTGTGCACTCCGATGACCACCAGTCCCTGGCCCCCGTACCTCTCCGACCACGCCCGGAGGTGAGGCTGGACGCGAAGCCAGTTGATGCAGGTGTAGGTCCAGAAGCTGACGAGGACCACGCGACCCTGCAGGTCGGTCGGGGTCAGCGGTGACGAGTTGAGCCAATCGGTCGAACCGAGCAGGGAGGCCAGAGCCGGGTTGTCGGAGAGGCCGGATGAGGCCTGCCCGTCGGTCTCCACCTGCCGGCGCAGGAACGGCTGCATGGTCAGTCCTTCCGTGGAGTGCAGCGGTCGGGACTGACACGGATCACGACAGGTGCCGCCCGGGCCGCGTTCTGGTGTCGATGAGCAAGGGCAGAGCTGCTCGAGCGACGGCGACCGCCGGCGACCGGACGCGTGGACGCCGTCGCCTCGAGGGCTCCTCCTGTCACGGCTCCCACGATGGTCGTCCGCGTCTCGCCTGGCACCGGTGGAACCCACTGGTCCATCCGCTGGTGCACGGACCAGGGTCTCCTACGGGTGCCACCGGTCCGCACCGTGTCTGGCGCCCGGCAGGCCGTGAACGGGCCGGTGGATGTGCGATCGGCACTCGCATGGCGCGACTTCATGGTGTCGAACTACGACCGTCCCTTTGCCCCGCCGCAGCCTGACCCGCTCGTCCTGACTACCACCCGAAGACGGGCGACTCTCGTCAGCACCGAATCAGGTCACCTTCACGGCCAACCGGGCGGAGCGCCCGTCCTTCGTCGAAGCACGCAGAGCCGAATCCAAGGGAACGACCGACTGACCGCCCGGACGGCTCGGAGTCGCCGATCGAGCAGAGTCCGGCAAGGACTTCTGCAGCTGGCGGCGGGTCGTGACGTCGAGCTTGGCGAAAACCTTGCGCAGGTGCCATTCGACGGTACGCGGGCTGATGTACAAGGCCTCACCGATCTCGAGATTGGTGAGCCCCTCCGCCGCAAGACGGGCGATGTGTGCTTCCTGGGCCGTGAGGTCGCCGGCTGTCTCCACTGTGCGCTTCCGCACCGTCTCACCGGTTGCGAGCAGCTCCCGCCGAGCTCGGTCGGCGAATCCGTCGACGCCCATCGCCGTCAGTGCCTCATGGGCTGTGCGCAATTGAGTCCGAGCGTCGATACGGCGACCTTCACGACGCAGCCATTCACCATAGCGGAGCTGCTCCCGGGCTTGTTCAACCCGGATTCCCGTATGGCGCAGCCTTTCGATCGCCTCGCGGTGTGAGCTCTCCGCGGCGTCACCTCTGCTCAGCAGAGCTCTCCGGCCCGCTTCGATCCCCAGTGCCAGTTCGGTACCGCTGGCTCGGGCGAAGGAGGAGAGCTGCTCGAGCGCGGTGGCCGCGGCTGGCCGGTTTCCGCTGTGCACGCCCGCCTCGACCAGCTCGGCGAGGGCCCACTTCGGCGGTCCGAGCTCGAGAGGTTCGGCGGCCGCAACCTCCGCGGTGTTCAGTGCCTCCTCGTACCGGCCGAGACCGTTGAACAGAACCGCCTGGAACCAGTTCAGCATGTTCGTGCCGACACCTTCACCTCGGACGGTGGTGTCGGCAAGCAGCTCGCGGATCTGTGGCACCGCACGCGACGCGTGCCCGCGCATCGCGCTCAAGAACACCTCGCCGTACGGCGCTACCGGATTCTGGCCACCAGTGACGTCAGCGACCCACCGGGCCTCCGCGACCAGGGCTTCAGCCTCGGCCAGGTCGCCACTCATCAAGTCGTAGATGACACGACTGTTGAGGGCCACGGGCAGCACGGTCAGGGCGCCTGCTTCACGGATCGTGGCTAGGTGCCGCCGGGTCAGGGCGTCCCAGTTGACGTCGTCCCACAGGTCGGCCGCCGCACACGCCACCAACCACGCGAAGCGCACCGCCTCATCCATCGTCAAGGCGTCGCTGGCGAAGGCTCGGACCGTGTCGTGCAGGCTGGGCGCCGCCGCGGGGTACCCGTCGGTGTACAGCACCGCGAGGCCTCGTAGCAGCAGGTCGGACTTGCTCGGTTCAGTCGGTAGCTGAACCTCGCGCAGTGCCTCGGCAACCTGGCGAAGTTCCAGGATCTCGCCGGAGGTCGGACGTGCGGCGAGCATCGCCGCGCTCAGGGCGTCGAGATAGGTCTCTCGAGCGAGTTCGGGATGGATCCACTCGAGTCGGCGGGCGGCGGACAGGAGCTGCGGTAGCGCCCGCTCGCCATGGCGTGAGCCGAGGGAGACATGAGCGTGCAGCAGCTCCACCCGCGCCGTTTCCGTGTCGTCCAGAGGTCCGGCCTGCGCCACCGCTAGCAGCGCCAGCGCATCCTCGGTAGCGCCGGCCCTTGCCTTGCCGTGGGCAGCGTCCAGCGCGCGCTGTGCCCGACGGGCGGGATCGGGGGTCAGTAGCGCCGCCGCTTCCAGGAGCCCGGCGGCAGCCGCCAGCCCGCCGCTATTCATCGCCCGATCCGCAGATCGCTCGAGCTCAGACGCCACGGTCTCGTCGGGGCCGGCGGCGGCACGAGCCCGGTGCCAAGCGTGGCCGTCGGGGTCCTCCGCCGGATCGGTCACCTCAGCCAGGGCGTGGTGCACCTTCCGTCGGTCCATGGTCGTGGCGGCCCGGTAAACGGCAGACCGGACGAGCGGGTGCCGGAACCGGACTTGGTCCCGCCACTCCAGGAGACCCGCGGTCTCGACTGCGGTCAGAGCCTCCATCGCCATACCCATGCTCCTGGCGGCGCGCCACAGCATCGGCAGATCCCCGACTGGATCTGCGGCCGCCAGCAACAGCACTTGTCGGGCCTGCTGGGGAAGTCCGTCCAGCTGCGGCAGAAAACCGCGTTTCAGCGTCCTGACCGAGAGGGGAGTGCTGCTCGTTGTGTGATCGGGTCCGATGGTCAGCGGTGAGGAGCACAGATCACGAGCCAGCTCCAGGACTGCGAGCGGGTTCCCTTGCGCCTCAGCCAGAATCCGCTCACGTATGCGCGGATCGAGCGGGCCGGCCACCGCCGAGTCCAGCAGCGCAGCGGTATCACCACTGCTGAGCCTCGCCAGCACCAGTTCCGGCAGCCCGGTCACCTTGGGCTCCTCATTCGACTCACGGGCCGCGAAGACCAGCGCTGTACGCCTCGCTCGAAGCCGACGGGCTACGAAGCCCAGGATCTGCCCGGATGCTTTGTCCAACCACTGGGCGTCGTCCACGACGCAAAGCAGCGGCTGCTCCTCGGCGACGTTACTCAGCAGGGTCAGCACCGCCAGGCCGATCAGGAAGCGATCTGGTGTGTTTCCTGACTGCAGACCGAACGTCGTACCCAGCGCATCCCGCTGTGGGTACGGCAGCTCGTCGAGCCGGTCCAGGAAGGGACTGCAGAGCTGATGCAGGCTCGCGAACGCGAAGTCCATCTCCGACGGCACGCCAGCGGCTCGGGTAACTCGACAAGTCGCGGCAGACCTGATCAGGAACTCGAGCAAGGCGGTTTTGCCGATACCAGCTTCACCTCGCAGAAGCAGAACTTGGCTTCGGCCGCTGCGCGCATTCATCAGGAGATTGCTCAAGAACTGGCGTTCGCTGCTCCGCCCCCGCAACTCCGTGCAAAGTGACATGACACACCATCCCGAATTGGCTCCACGTCCGACCTGGCCGGTACGGCCCGCTCTTAGCAACCTGGCACCCGGGTCCATGCCGGTCTAGGACGCTCTGGCTCAGGGCCCTGAACGCCCACTTCATAGTCGAGAGAGGGTCGCCGACTGGGGGTGGCTGACCGACCCAGGGCCTGCTCCCAGGCACTGGCTGCTACCCGTAGGCGGCGGCCGCGGTGGTGAAAGCGATGAGTGCACCCCCGCTGTTGTCCGGCTGCCACACCACGCAGCCGTCGAGCTCCCAGGGGGGATCGAAGGGGCGAATCTCCCACTTGTCGCCCAGCATGTCGGCCACCGGCCGACTCAACGGGGCGAGCGCTCTCGTCTTGTCGAGATTGCGGGCCATCGCCTCCTGAGCACGAACGGTGACACTGACCTCCTGCACGGGAGGGTCCGGGCAGTCCGGCCCGTAGAGCTGCTCCACCGCGTAGTCGAAGGTGACGGGCGAGTAGTCCCGTTCGAAGAGCACCGCCGGACTCCCCCACAGTGCTTGCCCGCGCGGGACGTGGGGTCGGACCGCCCAAGGGTTGTCGGGGTGTAGGGCAGCGACCACCTCGGTGTGTGCCACCTTGATGCAGTGAAGGCCTTCGCTGTCACCCGCCCGCTCGAGCAGGAACGACCAGGTGAGAGCGGCGTCGGCCGTCCGGTTGCGCAGCGCTGCCAACAGCTCGGCGTGCCGGAGTGTTGCGACCTTGAACTCGATGCCGGGGTAGGTGTTGTGGAACTGCGTCAGGAACGGCTCGAACACGGGGTCGGCCTCGTGCAGGACGGCAAGCAGCAGCCTGCCATTGATCAGACCCGCGGTCCTGCGCGCCTCCCGGACGGCCGCCTCGCCTTCATGCAGCAGCCCGTGGCTCGACCGGGCGAAGGCCTCGCCGGCCGCGGTGAGGCGGACATGTCGAGTGTTGCGGAGGAGCAGCTGCACGCCCAGATGGCGTTCTAGTGCCTTGATCTGCTGGGAGAGGGCAGGGGCGGAGATGTGTAGGCGTTCTGCCGCGCGGGTGAAGTTGAGTTCGCGGGCGACCGTCACGAAATAGAGCACCTGTCGCATGTCCAGAGGGGGAACTGCCGGAATGTCCGGAGCCACCGTCATCACCCACCTCTGCCGGACGAGCTAACCAACAGGCGATCGGCCTTCCCCTTGGCCCAGACTAAAGGGAGTCGCGGAGCACGCGCGAGGTCTCCGGCCCACCAGAACGGCCCCCAGTCCTGCCTTTTCACCAGATGCGCGCCGGCCTGGTGACGACATTGCGCAAGTGGTCGGTCTGACGCCCGCGCGAAACTCGAGCGCACGGCGGCGTCGGTGGATCCGCGCGCCCGCTCAACGTATCGAAGGCGTCCGGAGGGAGAGCACGAAGCATCGGCGACGGCCCTAGGCTGGTGCCGATGTCAGTGCGTCACGTCGTGGGACTGCCCAACGTCGGCATCTTCGGGAGCGTCCCGGCGCTCGTGGAGCTGGCGGCGCTCGCCGAGCACAGCGGCTGGGACGGCGTACACCTGTGGGACCACCTCCTCTACCACGACCCGGAATGGCCGGTTGCGAGCCCGGTAGCGACTGCCGCCGCCGTGGCTGCCGCCACTCAACGGGTGCGCATCGTGCTGACGCTCACTCTCCCTCGCCGTCAGGTACAAGATGTCGCGCAGGACACCGCCGGGATCGCCGCGCTGGCCGGCGGACGCCTGACCGTGCTGGGCATCATCGGCTCGATGGACCGCGAGTTCACCGAGTTCGGCCTCGATCCCGACCTGAAGGCGCGAGGTCGGGCCCTCGATGAGCGGCTGGCCCGGCTGCAGGAACTGTGGCGGCAATGGGGTGCGCCGGAGATCCCACTCTGGTGCGGCGGCCGGTGGCCGCGTAAACCGGGGCTGCGCCGGGCCGCCCGCTTCGACGGCGTACTCCTCACCTTCGCGGACCAAAGGAACGCGACGGTGCCGGTCGAGACGTTCGCCGACGCCGTGGGCTTTGTCCGCGGACTCGCCGGCAACCGACCTTTCGACGTCGCGGTGGAGGGCGCCACCGAGCCGGGGACAGCTGCCGGGCACATCGCCCCGTACGCCGCTGCCGGCGCAACCTGGTGGGTCGAGGCGATGGGCTGGTGGCGCGGCGACCTAGCCACGGCCCGCGATCGGATCACCGCCGGCCCACCCGGCTGAGAGGTCAACACGCGTGGCTGGCCACGCCTCCCACGACCCGGCAAGCGCGAAATCAAGGACTGACTGAAACTGCAGGTGCAGAGCAGCTGGTTCGGCAACGTCTGCCAGCGATTACGGCGTGGCCGGGTCTACTAGCGGCGTGCGTCAAGTGACGATGCCCTGCCCCACAGGAGCCAGACGACCCCGTTGAGGGCCGCCACGGCGACCGCAAAGTACAGGCCGGCCATCGACTGGCCCCCGCTAGCGAAGATGGCCACAATCATGGCGATCGTTGCCAGTGCCAGAGCCGTGGAGAGATTGCGCGACGATCTTGCCGCGCGGTGGACTCTCCAGTTCACGAACGCCGAGAGGCTGAGACTCAGAGCCAAGATCACCAAGCCACCGTTCAACATGTTGGTCATGGCGCTGATGGCCACTCCTTGAACGGCAGGGATGAGTGCCATGCCGATGGAGATCGTCGCGGCACTGGCGAGGCCTAATGAGATCGTGGCGAGGACCCTCGCCCACCAGGAGACCCGCGAGTTGATTGCTCGGATGATTCGCGGAATATCCGCGGCGCAGGCCGCGGAGAAGGCAACAGCCCCTGCGATCGACGACCAGAACAGCGCAAAGAGCAGCGGGTTGGTGATCGTGAACGGTGCGGTCGTTTCTTGGACCTTGGGTGCAGCGATCCAGATGGCCA
>DASQVB010000102.1:0-5096 GCA_035640975.1 Pseudonocardiaceae bacterium | reverse complement strand
ATCACCGACTCGAAAACGACCACCACCGCAAGGGTTATCGACGGAGCGGTCGCCGCTCTCAATGAGGGTTCCGGCACTGCGCGGGTGCTCGTCGGGGTCGACGTCACGTCCCAGTTCGACGGTGGCGGAGCAAGCTGCGTGCGCAGGCGCATACAACTCGACATGCGCCGCGACGGCGATGCCTGGAAGATCGACAAGCTGGTACCGGTCGGTGACGCCATCCCGTTGACCGGAGCGTGCCCTGCGCCCACGCCCGTGCCCGCGAAATAGCGAAGGGGACTCGGAGATCGCATGACCATTCCGACCCGCCCACAATCCGATGCCCCTGCCGAGCAGGTGACCAAGCCGCCCCGGCGTCTGACCGGGGTGGCGGCACTGGTGGGGCTAGTGGCCGCGGTGGTGATCGCGCTGGGTCTCGCGGCATGGTTCCGCGGCGAGGCCAACCAGCTGCTCGGGTCTGCGGCTGCGGGCACTGATGCATTGGTCGACACCGAAGCCACCGCCCAGGTCTCCGAGCAGGTGCGCGATGCGGTGGAACGCATCTTCTCCTACGACTTCGCCCAGTTGGATGCCAACGAGCGGGCTGCTGCCGGCGTCATAACCGGTCCGTTGGTCCAGGAGTACCGCCAGCAATTCGCTCAAGTGCGGGAGTTGGCGCCGCCGCAGCAGGCCGTGGTGGCGACGACCGTGCCCGCGCTCGCAGTCAAGATGCTCGACGGTGACCGCGCGGTCGTAGTGGTCTTCATCGAGCGGCAAGCCAGGCAGGGCCCCCAGCCACCGCCCATGCTCGGGCTCACTGTCACTGCGCAGCGAGTCGACGGCAGCTGGAAGATCGCCGACGTGGCGCCGTTCTGATTGCGGCGACCTTCTGCTGGCCATTTGACGGTCCACCCGGCTCAGCCCGAAGCCTCCCGATAGGTGGAGCCGATCGGTTTTCTGGCCGCTGATCGTGCGTATCCGACCACTGATCGGACGATGCACTCTTGACGGGCGGCGTGCTGCAGGTCACTCTAGGAGCACGCTCGCACCGGGTTGCGCCCGGTGCTGGACAGTCGCCGTCCTAGCGGTTAGACTGCTTCTTTGCGCTGCCCTCTCCTTGTTTCCTCGGTACTCCGGGGCGCTCGGGCCTGTCTCACAGCTGGACCTGCTTAACAGCAGGGCTGCCTGAACGGCAGGGCGGCGTGAACGAACGGCACCAGCTGCTCAACCTCAAAGCAGTACCACAGTCAGTTTTCCCCACAGTATCGCCATAACTGCATCAGTAACTAACTGCTCGAACTACAGCGCAGGCAGCGTGGTCAGCGCAGACCATGCGTTCCTGCGCTCGGCAGCGCTAGTGTTCGGAAGGACGCATCTTGGCAGTCTCCCGCCCGACCAAGTCCTCTGCTGCGAATATCTCCGTACCCCGTCTTCCGGGAGCCCTAGCCCGGCCATCGTTCGCGAAGATCCGCGAGCCGCTCGAGGTGCCCGACCTTCTGGATCTCCAGCTTCAATCGTTCGAGTGGCTGGTTGGTGCCGATGAATGGTTCCAGCGCCGCATCGAGGCTGGCGATGACGAGCCGATGGGTGGCCTCGCGGAGGTACTCGAAGAGATCTCCCCGATCGAGGACTTCTCCGGCTCGATGGCCCTGTCCTTTTCTGATCCTCGCTTCGACGAGGTCAAGGCCTCCGTGGAGGAGTGCAAGGACAAGGACATGACCTACGCGGCGCCCTTGTTCGTCACGGCCGAGTTCACCAACAACAACACCGGTGAGATCAAGTCTCAGACGGTGTTCATGGGTGACTTCCCGATGATGACGAGTAAGGGCACTTTCATCATCAACGGGACCGAGCGGGTCGTGGTGTCCCAGCTCGTCCGCTCTCCTGGGGTGTACTTCGACCACGCGGTGGACAAGACCACCGACAAGGACGTCTACAGCGTCAAGATCATTCCCAGCCGTGGTGCATGGCTGGAGTTCGACGTGGACAAGCGCGACACAGTGGGCGTGCGGATCGACCGCAAGCGTCGCCAGCCGGTGACGGTGCTGCTCAAGGCACTGGGCTGGACGACCGAGCAGATCGCCGCTCGATTCGCGCACTCCGAGACGCTGCTCGCCACCCTGGAAAAGGATCACACCGGCGGGCCCGATGAGGCGCTGCTGGACATCTACCGCAAACTGCGCCCGGGTGAGCCGCCGACCAAGGAAAGCGCTCAAGCGCTGTTGGAGAATCTCTTCTTCAAGGTCAAGCGCTACGACCTGGCCAAGGTCGGCCGGTACAAGGTCAACAAGAAGTTGGGTTTGGCCCTGCCGCATCGCAACGGGGTGCTCACCGAAGACGACATCGTCACCACCATCGACTACCTGGTTCGGCTACACGCAGGCGAGACGACGATGCCTGCCGCCAGCGGTGGCCCGGACGCTGTGGTCCCGGTGGAGACCGACGACATCGACCACTTCGGTAACCGCCGGCTGCGCACCGTGGGGGAGTTGATCCAGAACCAGATCCGGGTCGGCCTGTCCCGCATGGAGCGGGTCGTCCGCGAGCGGATGACGACCCAGGACGTCGAGGCCATCACGCCGCAGACACTGATCAACATCCGGCCGGTGGTAGCGGCGATCAAGGAGTTCTTCGGCACCTCCCAGCTGTCCCAGTTCATGGACCAGACCAATCCGTTGGCCGGGTTGACCCACAAGCGGCGGCTGTCCGCGCTGGGTCCAGGTGGTTTGTCCCGGGAGCGGGCCGGCTTCGAGGTCCGCGACGTTCACCATTCGCACTACGGCCGGATGTGTCCGATCGAGACCCCGGAGGGTCCGAACATCGGGCTCATCGGCTCGCTGTCCTCCTATGCCCGGGTCAACCCGTTCGGTTTCATCGAGACGCCCTACCGCAAGGTGGTCGACGGTCTGGTCACCGAGCAGATCGACTACCTCACTGCGGATGAGGAGGATCGGCACGTCATAGCGCAGGCCAATGCGGTGCTGGCCGAGGACGGCCACTTCGCCGAGGACCGCGTGCTGGTTCGTCGCAAGGGTGGCGACGTCGACTACATCGACCCGTTCGGTGTGGACTACATGGATGTCTCGCCGCGGCAGATGGTGTCGGTGGCCACCGCGATGATTCCGTTCGTCGAGCACGACGACGCCAACCGGGCCCTGATGGGCGCCAACATGCAGCGTCAGGCGGTGCCGCTGCTGCGCAGCGAGGCGCCCCTGGTGGGAACCGGCATGGAGCTGCGGGCCGCGGTGGATGCGGGCGACGTCGTAGTGGCGGACAAGGCCGGCGTGGTTGAGGAGCTGTGCGCCGACTACGTCACCGTGATGGCCGACGACGGCACACGCCAGACCTACCGGATGCACAAGTTCCACCGGTCCAACCAAGGCACCTGCACCAACCAGCGGCCCATCGTGGCCGAGGGGGACCGGGTTGAGGTCGGACACGTGATCGCCGACGGACCGTGCACCGACTCCGGCGAGATGGCCCTGGGCAAGAACCTGCTCGTGGCGATCATGCCGTGGGAGGGGCACAACTACGAGGACGCGATCATCCTGAGCCAGCGCCTGGTGCAGGATGACGTGCTCACCTCGATCCACATCGATGAGCATGAGATCGATGCCCGGGACACCAAGCTGGGTGCCGAAGAGATCACTCGCGACATCCCGAACGTCTCCGAGGAGGTGTTGGCGGATCTCGACGAGCGAGGCATCATCCGGATCGGTGCTGAGGTACAGGCCGGCGACATCCTGGTCGGCAAGGTGACGCCGAAGGGCGAGACCGAGCTGACTCCTGAGGAGCGGTTGCTTCGCGCCATCTTCGGTGAGAAGGCCCGCGAGGTTCGCGACACCAGCCTCAAGGTGCCGCACGGCGAAACCGGCAAGGTCATCGGCATCCGGGTGTTCTCCCGGGAGGACGACGATGAGCTGTCGCCTGGTGTCAACGAGCTGGTCCGGGTCTATGTCGCGCAGAAGCGCAAGATTCAGGACGGCGACAAGCTCGCCGGCCGTCACGGCAACAAGGGAGTCATCGGCAAGATCCTGCCGGTAGAGGACATGCCGTTCCTGACCGACGGCACGCCGGTGGACATCATCCTCAACACCCATGGCGTGCCGCGCCGGATGAATATCGGACAGATTTTGGAGACCCACCTGGGGTGGATCGCCAAGAGCGGGTGGCAGATCGACGGTGATCCGGACTGGGCCTCTCGGCTGCCCGAGGAGCTTTACCAGTCCGAGCCCGGCAGCTTGGTCGCCACGCCGGTATTCGACGGCGCGCGCGAAGAGGAGATCACCGGGTTGCTGGGCTCGAGCCGGCCCAACCGGGACGGCGACCAGATGGTCGGACCCAACGGTAAGGCCCAGTTGCTCGACGGTCGTACCGGTGAGCCGTACCCCTATCCGGTCGCGGTCGGCTACATGTACATCATCAAGCTGCTGCACCTGGTCGATGACAAGATTCACGCTCGTTCGACCGGTCCGTACTCGATGATCACGCAGCAGCCGCTGGGTGGGAAGGCGCAGTTCGGTGGTCAGCGCTTCGGTGAGATGGAGTGCTGGGCGATGCAGGCCTATGGGGCGGCATACACCCTGCAGGAACTGTTGACGATCAAGTCCGACGATGTGCTCGGCCGGGTGAAGGTGTACGAGGCCATCGTCAAGGGCGAGAACATTCCTGAGCCCGGAATTCCCGAGTCGTTCAAGGTGTTGCTCAAGGAGCTGCAGTCGCTGTGCCTCAACGTCGAGGTGCTCTCCAGCGACGGCGCAGCGATCGAGATGCGCGACTCCGACGACGAGGACCTGGAGCGGGCCGCTGCCAATCTCGGCATCAACCTCAACCGGCCTGAAGCGCCGTCGGTCGACGACGTCGTGCAGTAAGGGCTGGCAAAGACCGTGTGCGGTGCGGGGGTGGTCCTCCCGCCCACCCTCGCGCCGCACACATCAGGTACGAAGCGAGCGAATACCCGCACGAACCGATCTGTGTTTTCATCACCATAGGGATTTCATCAACATAGGGAGAAGGAAGCAGACGTGCTTGACGTCAACTTCTTCGACGAGCTCCGCATCGGCCTCGCGACCGCAGAGGACATCCGCCAGTGGTCCTTCGGCGAGGTGAAGAAGCCG
>DASQVB010000101.1:0-6604 GCA_035640975.1 Pseudonocardiaceae bacterium | reverse complement strand
GCCTTGCCTGCCACTGCTCTCCTCACTGATGGAGCCGGCGGCAATCCCGCTCGACCCCGTTACTAACGCATGTCCATCGCTGTCAGAGCTTCACGGCTGCGGGTACATGTCGGATCGACCTGCTCTCTACGTTGACCGGGCGCCCGGATATTTCCGGGAGTCGGGTGTGCCCTCGGCGAACCGAGGACCGATGGCGTGTCCGGACGGCTGAGTGAGGTAAGCGTGCACCGCGGCGGTGTCGAGCATCCCCACGCGTAACGCCCGCGGGAAAGCCCGGCGCCGCTCGGCGAGACGCAGACACCCGATGTCGGGGTGCATCCACGCGCCCCGACCAGGATGCCGACGCCGCGGGTCCGGGACCAGGGTCTCGTCCACCGCCACCACGCGCAGCAATCCGGAAGCCGCCGCCGTGGTCCGGCAACCTACGCAGGTCCGGATAGGCTCGGCGGGCCGCTCACGGCGGCGGTGCCGGATCTCGTCCGGGCAGGCGTAGACCGTCCCCCGACGGCGGGCCTTCACAATTCTAGCGCGCACCGGTGGCCGGTGGAGAACCGGCATTGGTCACCGGTACCTCGGCGTGCGGTGCCGTGTGCTGGGCACGGGCTGGGGGGGACACCACCGGGTCCGCATCGCTCCGAATGTCAATCTTCCATCCGGTCAGCCGGGCGGCCAGCCGGGCGTTCTGGCCCTCCTTACCGATCGCCAGCGACAGCTGGAAATCGGGGACCACGACCCGGGCAGTCTTGGCTCTGGCGTCGACGACCTGCACAGAGATGACTTTCGCCGGAGACAGAGCGTTGCCCACGAACGTCGCTGGATCGTCCGAATGATCGATGATGTCGATTTTCTCGCCACCCAGTTCACTCATCACGTTGCGGACCCGTTGGCCCATCGGCCCAATGCACGCGCCCTTGCCGTTGACCCCCTGGACAGTCGACCGCACCGCGATCTTGGAGCGGTGCCCGGCTTCCCTGGCCACCGCGGGGATCTCCACGGTGCCGTCGGCGATCTCAGGAACCTCCAGCGCGAACAACCGGCGGACCAGATTGGGATGCGTCCGGGACAACGTGATCTGCGGTCCGCGCAATCCTCGGGACACGCCTACCACGTAGCACTTGATCCGCTCACCGTGCCGGTAGGTCTCCCTCGGCGCCTGCTCCACGGGCGGGATCACACCCTCGATATCACCCATCTTGACCACTACCACACCACGGGCGTTCGCCCTGGCGTCGCGCTGCACGACGCCGGCGACGATCTCACCCTCCTTGGCTGAGAACTCGCCAAAGGTGCGTTCGTGCTCGGCGTCGCGTAGCCGCTGCAGGATCACCTGGCGGGCCGTGGTAGCCGCGATCCGGCCGAATCCCTCGGGTGTGTCGTCCCACTCGTGGCGGACACTCCCATCGTCATCGAGCTCCTGCGCCAGCACGCGGACCAGGCCGGTCTTACGGTCGACATCGATCCGTACCTGCGGTTGGTGACCGTCGGTGTGCTTGTACGCAGTGAGCAATGCCGTCTCGATGGCTTCGAGTACCGTCTCGAAGGAGATGTCCTTATCCCGTTCAATGGCGCGCAGCGCGGCGATGTCGACGTTCACTGTTCCTCCAAATCCTGCCGTCTCGCGCCGTCGAGCGCAGCGAGCTCGGCCGCTGGCGGCTGGCGGAATTCCACTTCCACCACCGCGCGGCGCAGCTGCGCATAGCGCACCCGGCGAAGGGCTCCTGACACCAGCAACGTGACGCCCTCGTCGTCGCAATCCCCGATCCGGCCGACTAGCTCCGCACCCTCTGCCTGGAGTACCCGGACCAGCCGCAGCCGGTTGCGCCGCCAGTGCCGAGGCTGGGTCAGTGGCCGGTCCACCCCTGGCGAGGTCACCTCAAGGGTGTAGGGCCCTCCGAGCAGCTCGTCGCAGCCGTCCAGCGCCTGGGACACCGCTCGGCTGACCGTGGCGATGTCGTCCAGCCCGACGCCCGCGTCCGAATCGATGATCACACGGATCAACCAGCGCTGGCCTGCGCGTACCTCCTCCAGGTCCTCAAGCTCAAACCCGGTGCCGACCACCGCGTCGCGCACCACCGACTCGACCGCCGAGTCGGAGTTCGCGGGTTCAGTGGTCACCATGGCCTCCTGCCTGGAAGTGACTGTCTGTCTGTCAATGTGGCGATGCGGGCGACGACCAGCGCGGGGGCGCACCCTGGTCGGGTCACCCAGGGTATCGCGTCGCAGGAACTATCTGCGCCAAATGGATCACGATGCTCCGCGCAGGCGGACCAGGAGGGTGGCAGGATGGCCGATCGTGCCCGGACCTCACCACAGCCGACGCCGTTTGCTGGGTGCCGGGGCCGCGCTGCTCGTCGCCGGTCCGACCGTGCTGGCCGGGTGCGCTGAACCAGCACCCGTGGCGCCCGAGGAACCGGACCCGCTGGAGCAACCAGCCCGGCGCGCCGAATCCGACTCGGTCCTAGCACAGGCAGTGGCCCAGATCGCAGCCGAGATCACATCCCAGGCGCCGGGTCAGACACAACCTGCCTTGGTCACGGCGGCCACGGCCCTGGCCGCAGATCGAATGGCGCACGCGAGCACGCTACGCACCGAGCTACGCCGAGCCCGACCGGTGACGGTTCCCAGCAACACCGCCCCGTCAGCCCCGCCCACACTTGCGCCACCACTGGCCGTTGCTGATCTGCCCAGCGCTCGCGCCGCTCTGCTCCAGGCGGTACAGGCGGCCCAGGAAGAAGCAGCCGGACTGGTCATGACGCTACCCAGCTACCGCGCAGCACTGCTGGCGTCGGTGGCGGCCTGCTGCGCAAGCCACGCCGCGGTCCTCCCATGACCGCCCGCTCTGTTCCCGCACCCCCCGATATGGAGACATATCGGGGTGCTCAGGCCCCCGCTGAGCCCGATACGTCTCCATATCGGACGGATCGATGATGAGAGACGTGCCGGTGGATGCGCTGCAGGCGGCGTTGGCGACTGAGCATGCGGCGGTGTGGGTTTACGGGCTCGCGGGGGCGTTCCTGCCGGATGAGTTGGTCGGCCAGCTTCGCCAGGCCGCTGGGGCGCACCAGGCTCGACGTGATGCCACCGAGCGAACGCTGATCGACGCAGGCGCCCAGCCGGTACCCGCCGAACCGGGTTACCTCATGCCGGAACCGGTCACTGACGCGGCGTCAGCGCTGCGGTTGTTGATCATCGCGGAGACCGACACCGCGGCGGCCTGGCGCTCGGTACTCGAGCGCAGCCCTGCCGAACCGATCCAGCGCACCGCCGCGCTGGACGCACTGACCCAGGCCGCCGTCCGGGCGACCCGTTGGCGCGCCGTCGCGGGCATCACTCCGCTGACGGTGCCGTTTCCAGGCACGCCCTGAAGCGCCGTACCGTCGTCGGCGTGCACACCGAGGAACTCCAGATCCAGACCGGCTCGCGCGAGCAGGTGCGCGACCTCACCACGGAATGCCGAGCGTTCCTGCACCAGGTGGACGCCCGCGACGGCCTTCTCCACGTGTGGGTACCGCATGCCACCGCGGGCCTCGCGGTGATCGAGACCGGGGCGGGCAGCGACACCGACCTGCTCGCCGCGCTGCATGAGTTGCTGCCCGCCGACGGACGGTGGCGCCACCGACATGGCTCTCCAGGGCACGGCAGAGACCACTTACTACCCGCATTGCTGCCGCCCTACGCCAGCGTCCCGGTGCTCGGCGGGCGACTCGCTTTGGGCACCTGGCAGTCGGTGTGCCTGGTGGACACCAACATCGACAATCCGGTCCGCACGATCCGGTTGAGCTTCTTGCCCGGCTGACTATTTGTTGCACAGCTCGTGCAGGTGAGTCACCGCGCCAGCTACCGGTACCTCGGTGCGCTCCCCGGTGGCACGGTCTTTGACCTCCACCACGCCCGACGCCAGACCACGCCCAACCACCAGGATGGTCGGCACGCCGATCAACTCGGCGTCGGCAAACTTCACCCCAGGGGTGGTTAGGCGATCATCGAGGATCACTCGCAGACCCGAAGCCGCCAACTCGGCGGCGAGCCGCTCGCCAGCTGCCCCGACCGTGCCGTCCTTACCCGCGATCACGACGTGTACGTCGGCTGGGGCGACTTCGCATGGCCAGATCAGGCCATGCGCGTCGTGGCTCTGCTCGGCGATCGCGCCGACAAGCCGGGAAATTCCGATGCCGTAGGAGCCCATGGTGATCCGGATCGGCTTGCCGTCGGACCCCAGCGCGTCCAAGGCGAAGGCGTCGGCGAACTTCCGGCCAAGCTGGAAGATGTGCCCGATCTCGATGCCTCGGGTGGCAACCAGGGTGCCCGCGCCGTCGGGTGATGGGTCGCCGGGGCGGACCTGCGCCGCCTCAATCGTGCCGTCGGGGACGAAGTCCCGGCCGCAGAGCAGATCGACGACGTGGTGTTCCGGACGGTCCGCGCCGGTTGCCCAGGCCGTACCTCGCACGACTCGCGGATCGACGAGGTACCGCACGCCATTGGCCGCCAGCGCCCCGGGGCCGATGTAACCCTTGACCAGGAACGGGTGCGCGGCGAAGTCAGCGTCGTCGAGTAGCGCGATTTCGGCCGGATACACCGCGGCCGCCAGCCGCTTCATGTCGATCTCGCGATCACCAGGGACGCCGACACCAAGCAGTTCCCAGCGTTGCACGCCGGGTGGCCGGGTCTTGACCATCACGTTCTTCAGGGTGTCCGCGGCGCTGAAGGTACGACCCAAGCCTGCCCCGTTGAGGTGATCGACCAGCGTGTCGATCGTCGGCGTGTTGGGAGTATGCAGGATCTGGGCCGACGGCAGGCCGTCGATGGGCAGCTCCAGTGGAGCCGGAGTGGTCACCGCCTCCACATTGGCCGCGTACCCGGACTCGGTGCTGCGCACGAAGGTGTCCTCGCCGGTGTCGGCTTCGGCGAGGAACTCCTCACTGGCTGAGCCACCCATCGCGCCGGACATCGCCGACACGATCACGTATCGCAGCCCCAGCCGGTCGAAGATCTTGATGTATGCCTCACGGTGCAGCCGGTAAGAGCGCGCCAAACCCTCATCGGAGAGGTCGAAGGAGTACGAGTCCTTCATCAAGAACTCCCGGCCGCGCAAGATCCCGGCGCGGGGGCGCTCCTCGTCGCGGTACTTGGTCTGCACCTGATAGAGGATCACCGGATAGTCCTTGTAGGAGCTGAACTCACCCTTGACGGTGAGCGTGAACAGCTCCTCGTGGGTGGGGCCGAGCAGGTAGTCGCCGCCCTTGCGGTCGCGCAACCGGAACAGGTTGGCGCCGTACTCGGTCCAGCGGCCGGTGGCCTGGTAGGGCTCCCGGGGCAACAGTGCAGGGAACTGGATCTCCTGCCCGCCGATCGCATCCATCTCCTGGCGCACCACCGCCTCGATGTTGCGCAGTACCCGCAGGCCCAGCGGCAGCCATGAGTAGACGCCCGGAGCGACGCGGCGGACGTATCCGGCACGCACCAGCAGCTTGTGACTGGGCACGTCGGCGTCGGCCGGATCCTCACGCAAGGTCCGCAGGAACAACGTCGACAATCTGGTGATCATGCTTTTCGAGCTCCTCGGACGCCGCCCTGGCAAGGGTCGCAGCGTATCCGCCGCCTCGAGATGTCGGTGCTCCGTTAACGTCGCGGGCATGATTCTCTCGATCGGCATAGTGGCCTGCGTTGGCAGCCATCACGGGTAGCCGGGCGGCGGCCGCGTGGGCCGCGCTGTTCGTCGTCGTGATTTCGGTCCTCACGCTGCTGTCCGAACGGCCGCCGAGCCCAGTAGCGGCATCGGCACCGGCCCAACAGTTCAGTGCGCAGCGAGCGCTGGTCGCCTTGCAGGAGTTCGCCACCGAACCTCGCCCGCTGGGCAGCGCGGCCAGCGATCGCACCCGGGACTACCTGGCCGATGCACTGCGCGCGGCCGGTTTCTCGGTGCAGACCCAGCGCGCGGTCGGGGCATTCAGCACCGAGGGCGTCGCGGCCTTCGGCCGGGTGGACAACATCGTCGCCACCCTGCCCGGGCGGAACCCGACCGGCAGTGTCCTGCTCGCCGCTCACTACGACTCAGTCGCGGCCGGCCCGGGTGTCTCCGACGACGGAGCCGCGATCGCCGCGATGCTGGAGACGGTGCGCGCGTTGCGCAGTGGTGATCAACTGCGCAACGATCTGGTGCTCCTGATCACCGATGGTGAAGAGAACGGCCTGCTCGGCGCTGCTGCCTTTGCCGACCACCACCCGCTGGCCCGGCAGCGGGCGGTCGTGCTCAACTGGGAGGCCCGCGGGGTCAGCGGCCCCTCGTTGATGTTCGAGACGTCACGGGACAACGCGGCGCTGGTCGGCGTGTTCGCCGAGGCCGCGCCGTACCCGCACGGGGATTCCTCAATGGTCGAGTTCTACCGGCAACTCCCCAACAACACCGACTTCACCGAGTTCGCCGGGGCGGGCCTGCCCGGCATGAACTTCGCCTACATCGAGGGCGCGGCGCGCTACCACACCCCAGGCGACAGCATCGCCAACCTCGACCGGGCCAGCCTGCAGCACCACGGCGCGAATATGCTCGGGCTCACCCGCGCGCTGGGAAACATTGATTTGGCCACGCTGACCGCCGACCACGATG
>DASQVB010000100.1:0-4298 GCA_035640975.1 Pseudonocardiaceae bacterium | reverse complement strand
CACCGCCGGCTGAGCCGGCAATCAGACCGCCGCCGCCCTGCCGCTGCTTCTTCGGCGACGCCGGTGCCGACGACCACGGGGAATCCGCTGACGATCGTTGACCTCACTGTCAGCTACAGCTCGGGCCGGGATCGGGTGCTGGCCGCGAACCGGGTGAGCCTGTCGGTGGCGGCTGGGGAGGTGCTCGGGCTGGTCGGTGAGTCCGGTAGCGGCAAGTCCACGGTCGCCGCTGCCGCCTGCGGCTTGCTCCCGGCCGCGGCGGTGATCGAAGGCGGCCAAGTGATCGTCTGTGGGCACGACCTGGTCACGTTGCGGCCCCACGAGCTCCGCGGGCTGCGCGGTGATCGGGTGGCGCTCATCCCCCAGGAGGCGATGAGCGCGCTCAACCCGGTGCTGACGGTAGGAGACCAGATCGCCGAAGCCATTACCGCGCACCGTCCGGTCCGCGCTGCTGCGGCCCGGGCCAGGGCGCAAGAGCTACTCACCCTGGTCGGGCTCGACCCGGGGCGCAGCCGCGACTACCCGCACCAGCTCTCCGGTGGTATGCGCCAACGGATCGTGATCGCCATCGCGCTGGCCAACGACCCGGACCTGGTGATCGCCGATGAGCCGACCAGCGGCCTGGACGTTCTCGTGCAGGCCGACGTGCTCAACCTGCTCGACGACCTGCGCCGGCGGTTGGATCTCGCGCTGCTGATCGTGTCCCATGACCTGCCGGTGATCGAGCGCATCGCCGACCGTATCGCAGTGATGCGCGCCGGCCAGCTGGTCGAGGTAGGTCCGCGGGAGGAGATCGTCGCCGCGCCCCAGCACCCCTATACCCGGCATCTGCTGGCCGCCGCCCCACGGCTGCAGCTGCCGGCGACGAGGACCCCGTGACCCCGCTCCTACAGGTCATGAACCTGACCGTCAGCTTCCGGCAACGCGGTGGCACGCATCGGCTCATCGCATGCCGGGAGGTGACCTTCGACGTCGATGCCGGTGAGACGCTTGGTCTGGTCGGCGGCTCGGGCGCGGGGAAATCAACCATCGCGCGTGCCGTGGTCGGCTTGGTGCGCCCGGACCGTGGTCGGATCACCTTCGACGGGGCCGAGCTGCGGGCGTCCCCGCGCGGGCTTGGAGGTCAGATGCACCTGGTGTTCCAGGACCCCTACGCCGCACTGCCGCCCACCCGGATGGTCGAGGCCATCGTCGCCGAACCGTTGGTGATCCACCGGCTGGCCGACGGCGACCGGCGGCGCGAGATCGTCGCGGAAGCACTGGCCGCCGTGCATCTGACGCCGGTGGGGCGTTACCTGCCGCGCTATCCACACCAGCTCTCCGGCGGCGAACGGCAGCGGGTCGCGTTCGCCCGCGCGCTGGTGACTCGACCGCGACTGATCCTCGCCGATGAGCCAACCCAGATGCTTGACGTGTCGCTGCGCGCTGAGATCGCCGACCTGCTCGACGAGCTACGCGCGGTGCGGGGCGTCGCGGTGCTGCACATCACCCACGACCTGGCGCTCGCGCAGCGGTCGTGTGACCGGCTGGTTGTGCTGCAAGCTGGTCAGGTGGTGGAGCAAGGGCCGATCGGCGTGCTGCTGTCTCGACCTGAGCACCCGTACACCGCCGCGCTGGTCGATGCCGCGCGGGCGCTGTCTGTCCCGAGGAGGAGCGTGTGAATATCGCGGTGCTCGACATGGACATCCGCAACCCGGAAGGCGGCGAGTGGTCCGACCGAGTGGAACGGCTCGACTGCTACGCGCTCGGATCGACCAACCTGAGTCGGTACGCCGCACTGATTATCACGCCAAGTGTGGACCAGGAGTACCTCGCCAGAACGCGCCACGGGATCAGGGCTTACCTCGACGGCGGCGGCGTGGTGGTCTTCGGCGGCCACCTGAAGGGGGACTGGCTGCCCGGCGCGTCGGCGTTCATCCCGCTGGCCAACCGGTCGCTGGCCGGGTACCGCGTCGCCGAGGTCGCCGACCATCCGATCTTCCGCGGCAAACAACCCGACGAGCTGACTTTCCGGCGCGGCGTTGCAGGATTCTTTGCTCGCGGACACCATCCGATCCCGGCCGGTGCCGAGGTGCTCACCCGGCTGTCCGGTGGCGAGCCGGCGACATATCTGGACCGGGTGTCGACCGCGGGCACCATCGTCGTCCAGACGACCAGCGACCTGCTGGGCCACTGTGGCGAGGCGCTGCTCGACTGGATCGCCACCGAGTCAGCCCAGCGCCGCGCGGTAATCGCTGGTGGGCCGCGAGGATTCGCCGCCGTCTACGGTGGTTCGGCCCAGCACCACCGCGCACTCACCGAGCCGAAGTACGCCCAGCACCTCAGCGGTGGGCTGATCTATCTCCCCGAGCTGGCCGGCACCGACCTGACCGCGTACCGCGGGATACTCATTCCCGAACGGATGCATCGCGGTCTGCTCACCCGCGCCGCAGACCGGATCACTGAGCTCCTCGAAGCCGGCGGGACGGTGATCACATTCAGTGGTGGTGAACCGATCCCGGAGTTCCTGCCGGGCGTGCGCTGGCAGCACCGGCCGACCAACTACTGGTGGTGGTTGGAACCTGGCGCTGACCTCGGGGTTCGCCTAGCGGCCCCTGAGCATCCGCTGTTCCAGCGGCTTACCGTCCGGGACTGCACTTGGCACTATCACGGGGTGCTTCAACCGCCGGACGGCGCGCAGGTGCTGGTGGAGTTGATCACCGGCGAAGCACTGCTCTACGTCGACCAGGTCTCCACTGCCGGCACGATCGTGGTGTCCACGCTGGACCCGATCAGCCACTACGGCGGCTACTTCATGCCGGCCACGGAGCGATTCCTCGACGGCTTCCTACCGTTCGTGGAGGCATGCCCGCACATCTCCTGAGGCACCACAGTGTTGGCAGCAGTGTTACCGGACAGAGGTGTTACCAGCCAGCGCCGACGATCCACATCACCAGCAGCAGAATGCCGGTAACGAGCGCCGCGCCCACGATGAGCAGGGCACAGGCAACAGCTCCACCCGTGGGATCGTCCATACAATCCAGCTCCGGTAGGGCTGTCTCGGGCTCGCGCATTGTTTCTCCTCGTCGGTTCCCGCCGCCAACGTGGTGGAGAAACTAGCCCTACGCACGTAGCGTAGCCGCTCGACCTCCGTCAGTGATCGTAGCTCCCAGCGCGGAGGGCTGCGAGCCTGATGATCTGTGTGTTTGTCCTCGATCAGGTAGAGCCGCGGGAGGTCGCCGACGTCTGCCGTGACATCACACCCTCGCGCCGTCGGATTTTACCTTCGGCTAACCGATGTCAGGCCGGGCGGTAACCACGTCCTCCATAGAGTTGTGCCATGGAATACCAGCTCACGCCGCCGCCTAGCCGCGAGGACGAGAACCTCTCGTGGCTGCGAACCGGCAGTAACACCGCTTTCGCCGAGTGCGCCAACGCCGACTCGCAGCTTCGCGGGAGCCTTGGGGTGCGACCGGGCGAGTCGAACCCGGGTCGGATGCTGTGCGCGGTGTTGTTGCTCGTGGTGGCCATCATCGTGCTGGGTCTGGGGCTGGCGTGGTGGCTGGTGTGACCCCTCAGTGGAAATGCCCCTGCTGTCGGGGGTTGGGCCAGTACCGGCCGCGGCCAGTGGCGCGGCAATGTTCTCCAGGGACTTGCGTTCGGCCGCCACCCCGAGGAAAGCGGCGGCCAGCCCACCGGCGATCATCACCAGCGCGGCGAGCAGGTAACCGAGGAATAGCTGGAACGGTTGGGTGCCCTCACCGATGAGCGCTCCGTTGATGACTGGACCAAGCGCGCCGAAACATTGCGCAATGACGAAGAACATTGCGATCGCTTTTGCCCGCACCTCGAGTGGGAAGATTTCGCTGACCGTCAGATAAGCGGCACTGGCCCCGGACGAGGCGAAGAAGATCACACACCAGGCGAACGTCTGGGTCAGCGCGGTGAGCAATCCCGCGTTGAAAGGAAAGCGGTGATCCCCAGCAGGACGCCTGAGGTGATATACGTGCCGGCGATCATCGTCTTGCGGCCGGTCGTGTCGAAGAGGTGGCTGATGGCCAGCGGACCGATCAGGTTGCCGGCGGCGAAGACGATGAGAAACAGCGGAGCCGACGTCGAGGGCACGCCATGAAACGTACCCAGCACCAGGGTGTACGTGAAGAAGATCGAGTTGTACAGGAACGACTGGCTGATCATCAGCGACGCGCCGAGCACAGCCCGGGTGGCGCTGACTGCGGGGGCGGTCCGCGGTAGCGGGCCGGATCAGTTCGTCGATTGCGGAGTGGATCGCTGCGTATTCCCCACCAATACCCATGCCG
>DASQVB010000099.1:0-8742 GCA_035640975.1 Pseudonocardiaceae bacterium | reverse complement strand
CGCGCTGGAACCGCTGGGCATCGATCTGATCGGGCTGAACTGCGCCACCGGCCCGGCCGAGATGAGCGAGCACCTGCGCCAGCTGTCCAAGCATTCCCGGATCCCGCTGTCGGTGATGCCCAACGCCGGGCTGCCCGAGCTCGGCACGGACGGAGCGGTCTACCCGCTGACCCCTGATGAGCTGGCCGCCGCGCTGGCCGGCTTCGTCACCGACTTCGGCGTCCGGTTGGTCGGCGGTTGCTGCGGTACGACCGGGCAGCACATCGCGGCGGTGGCTGAGGCGGTCTCCGGCCTCAAACCCCCCAACCGGCGGCCGCGCCCCGAGCCCGGGGTGTCCTCGCTCTACGCCGCGGTTCCGTTCCGCCAAGACGCCAGCGTGCTGATGATCGGCGAGCGGACCAACGCCAACGGATCCAAGGCGTTTCGCGAGGTCATGTTGGCCGAGCGGTTCGAAGAGTGTGTGGAGATCGCCCGTGCGCAGACCCGCGACGGTGCGCACCTGATCGACCTTTGCGTGGACTACGTCGGTCGGGATGGCGAGGCCGATATGGCCGAGCTGGCCGGACGCCTGGCCACCGCGTCGACGCTGCCGGTGATGCTGGACTCCACTGAGCCCAATGTGATCCAGGCTGGCTTGGAGCGCTTCGGCGGGCGGTGCGTGGTCAACTCGGTGAACTACGAGGACGGCGACGGGCCCGACTCGCGGTACCAGCGCGCCATGAAGCAAATCTGCGAGCACGGCGCGGCCGTAGTGGTGATGTGCATTGACGAGGAGGGCCAAGCCCGCACCGCGGAGTGGAAGGTCCGGGTGGCGTCACGGCTGATCGATGATCTGACCACCAACTGGGGCATGCGCACCTGCGACATCATTGTCGACTGTCTCACGTTCCCGATCTCCACCGGTCAGGAAGAAGTGCGACGCGACGCGATGGAGACCATCGAGGCGATCCGGGAGGTCAAGCGTCGCTACCCGGAGGTGCAGACCACTCTCGGGGTCTCCAATATCTCCTTTGGCCTCAACCCCGCGGCCCGTCAGGTGCTCAACTCGGTGTTTTTGCACGAGTGCGTGCAGGCTGGGCTGGATACCGCCATCGTGCACGCATCGAAGATCGCCCCGATGGCTCGGATCCCAGATGAGCAGCGGGCCGTGGCGCTGGACCTGATCTATGACCGGCGGCGGTCCGGGCCCGAGGGAGAATACGATCCGCTGCAGACACTGATGGGTCTGTTCGAGGGCGTCACGTCGTCGTCGTCGAGGGAATCGCGGGCCGCCGAGCTGGCCGCGCTGCCGCTGTTCGAGCGCCTGGAGCGCAGGATCGTCGCCGGGGACCGTAACGGACTGCCCGAGGACCTGGACGCGGCGCTCGAACAGCGGCCCGCGCTGGAGATCATCAACGACACGCTGCTATCCGGGATGAAGACCGTCGGCGAGCTGTTCGGTTCAGGCCAGATGCAGCTGCCGTTCGTGCTGCAGTCGGCCGAGGTGATGAAGGCGTCGGTTGCGCACCTCGAACCACATATGGATAAGGCCGACGACGGCGGCAAGGGCCGGCTGGTGATCGCCACCGTCAAGGGCGACGTGCACGACATCGGCAAGAACCTGGTGGACATCATCCTGTCCAACAACGGCTACGAGGTGATCAACCTCGGCATCAAGCAACCGATCAGCGCGATCCTCCATGCCGCCACCGAGCACCGCGCCGACGCGATCGGGATGTCAGGGCTGCTCGTCAAGTCGACCGTGATCATGAAGGACAACCTTGAGGAGATGAACTCCCGGGGGCTGGCCGGCTCGTTGCCGGTGTTGCTCGGTGGGGCCGCGCTGACCCGCGCCTACGTGGAGAACGACCTCGCCGAGCTGTATTCCGGGGAGGTCCGGTACGCGCGGGACGCCTTCGAGGGGTTGCGCTTGATGGACTCCATCATGACCCGGAAGCGGGGCGGCACGGTGCTCGCCGACGCGGGGGAAGAGGCCAAGGCAGCCGAGCGTAAGGCGCGCCGGGAACGGTCACTACGCATCGCTGCGGCGCGCCGGGCTAAGGAGGACGACACCGAGGCTCCGGTACCGGCACGCTCTGACGTGGCCATCGACGTACCGATTCCGATCCCGCCGTTCTGGGGCTCCCGGGTGGTCACCGGTGTTGCGGCGGCCGAGTTCACCGCGATGCTCGACGAGCGGGCTACGTTCATGGGGCAGTGGGGCCTGCGCGGCTCCCGGAGCAAGGACGGCCCCTCGTATGCGGAGCTGGTGGAGACCGAGGGGCGGCCCCGGCTGCGGTACTGGCTGGATCGGCTGACCACCGAGGGGGTGCTCGCGCACGCTGCGGTCGTCTACGGATACTTCCCGGCAGTCGCGGAGAGCGACGCGCTGGTCGTGCTGGAGCAGCCGCGGCCGGATGCGACCGAGCGGTTCCGCTTCACCTTCCCGCGCCAGCGCCGCGACCGGCGGCTGTGCCTGGCCGACTTCTACCGGCCCCGGGAGGCGGCGCTACCCGCAGGTGAGGTCGACGTGCTGCCGGTGCACCTGGTGACGATGGGCCAAGCGATCGCTGACTACGCCGCCGAGCTGTTCGCCAAGGACGCCTACCGCGACTACCTGGAGGTGCACGGCCTCGGGGTGCAGCTGACCGAGGCGTTGGCCGAGTACTGGCACCGGCGGATCCGGGAGGAACTGCACTTCGCCTCCGGAGCGGCGCTCGCTGAGGAGGACCCGGCTGAGGTGGAGGACTTCTTCAAGCTCGGGTACCGAGGTGCTCGATACTCGTTGGGCTACGGGGCCTGCCCAGAACTCGAGGACCGCGCGAAGATCGTGGCGCTGCTGCGGCCGGAGCGGATCGGGGTTTCGCTGTCCGAGGAGTTCCAGCTGCACCCGGAGCAGTCCACCGACGCCATCGTCGCCCACCACCCGGAAGCCAAATACTTCAATGCCTGAACGGGCCGTGAGTGCGTAACAGTGTTACAGCGCTCAATGCCACTTCCAGGCAGCCATAGGCTGCGTGCCGTGAAGACTTTTGATGAGCTGTTCGGCGAGCTGACCGAGCGGGCCCGGACCCGGCCGCCGGGCTCCAGTACGGTGACGGCGTTGGACGACGGAGTACACGCCCAGGGCAAGAAAGTGCTCGAGGAAGCCGGCGAAGTGTGGATCGCCGCCGAACACGAGTCCGATGAGCGGTTGGCGCAGGAGATCTCCCAGCTGCTCTACCGCGTTCAGGTGCTCATGCTGGGCCGCGGGATCAGCACCAGCGACGTCTACCGCTACCTGTGAGGTGCCGATGAACGGGGACACCCCCGACGGGGATGGCCAGATGCTGCGGGTCGCGGTGCCCAACAAGGGCACGCTGGCCGAGCCGGCCTCCGAGATGCTGGCCGAGGCGGGATACCGGCAACGCCACGACCCCAAGGACCTGACCGTCATCGACGCGGCCAACGAGGTGGAGTTCTTCTTCCTGCGGCCCCGGGACATCTCCGTCTACGTCGGCTCCGGCGAGCTGGACCTCGGGATCACCGGTCGGGACCTGGCGCTGGACTCCGCGGCGCCCGTCTCGGAGCTGCTGGCGCTCGGCTTCGGGGGATCCACGTTCCGCTACGCCGCCCCGCTGGGCCGGGACTGGAAGGTCGATGACCTCGACGGCCTGCGAGTCGCCACCGCCTACCCCCGGCTGGTCAAAGCAGACCTGGCCCGACACGGTGTGCACGTCGACGTGATCCGGCTCGACGGCGCGGTGGAGATCTCGGTGCAGCTCGGGGTGGCCGACGCGATCGCTGACGTGGTCGGGTCCGGGCGCACCCTGCGCCAGCACGGCCTGGCCGCCTTCGGCGACGCGATCTGCTCCTCGGAGGCAGTGCTGGTGGAGCGGGCCAACGCCGCGCCATCGCCGGGAAAGTCACAGTTCGCGGCGCGCCTGCAGGGCGTGGTGTTCGCCCAGCAATACGTGATTCTCGACTACGACTGCCCGCGCACCCTGCTGGACGAGGCGGTCATCATCACGCCCGGGCTGGAGTCACCGACGCTGGCGCCGCTGGCTGACCCCGACTGGGTTGCGATCCGCGCGATGGTGCCACGCAAAGACGCCAACCGGATCATGGACGAGCTCTCCGCCCGCGGCGCCAAGGCCATCCTCGCCAGCGACATTCGCTCCTGCCGGTTCTGACAGCTTCTACTCCGCCCGGTCGCGTGCGGTCTCGGTGCCCGCCCCAGCCGGATCCGGCCAGCCCGGGTAGGGCGGTGGGGTGCCACCGAACGCTGGGCAGCGGGGCTTGTGATCGCACCAGTCACACATCCGGCTGGGGTTGGGCCGGAAGTCACCGTCTTGGGCGGCCCGCAGGATCGCTGACCAGATCGCGCCGAGGGTGCGCTCGAACCGGACCAGCTCCTCCTCATCAGGGTGATAGCTCAAGGCCTGCCGGTCAGCGAGGTACATCAGCCTCAGTTGGCGCGGCACCACGCCGCGGATACGCAGCAAGACCAGGGCGTAGAACTTCATCTGAAACAGCGCCTTGGCCTCGAAAACCTCCCGCGGGGCGGTGCCGGACTTGTAGTCCACCACTCGGATCTCACCGGTGGGAGCGACGTCGAGCCGGTCGATGTACCCCCGCAGCAACAGCGCCTCGCCCCCGGTCGTCGGCAGCTCCGCCTCCACTAGCAGCTCGCAGGCCTCGGGTGCAATCAGCCGGGGATCCTCCAGCGCGAAGTAGGCCTCGACCAGCGCACGCGCCGAGTCCAGCCACTCGGTGAGCTCCGGATCGTCCGGGCCGGCGAACAGCTCGGCCAGCTCGGGACTGCCGGCCAGCACGTCGCGCCAGACCGGATCGACCAGGCCGCGTCCGACTTCGGGGTCGCGCTGGTCCGCGGCCAGCGCAAACAGCTGCTCCAGCACGGCATGCACCACGGTGCCGCGTACCTGCACCCGGCTCGGTGTCTCGGGCAACCGGTCGACAGCCCGGAACCGGTACAGCAGCGGGCACTGTTTGAAATCAGCTGCCCGCGACGGTGACAGTGCCGGGCGCCGGCGCGCCGGGGTACTGGCTGGGGCACTGCTCGCCAGAATCTCCGTCATGGCTTGGCAGGGTAGGCCAGCACCCTGACAGCCCAGCACCCCGACAGCTCTGGGCACCTACCCGGTCGGCGATCTGCCACCATGAGCGGCCGTGACCACAGCCAGCGGACCGTTCCAACCCGGTGATCGAGTGCAGCTCACCGATCCCAAGGGACGCCGGCACACGGTCCTGCTGGAGCCAGGCGCGCAGTTCCACACCCATCGCGGTGCACTGGCCCACGATGACCTGATCGGGCTGCCCGAGGGCAGCGTCGTCACTTCGGCGGCGGGGACGCAGTACCTCGCATTGCGCCCGCTGCTGCCCGACTACGTGATGTCCATGCCGCGCGGAGCCCAAGTGGTCTACCCCAAAGACGCCGCGCAGATCTTGATGTGGGGCGACATCTTCCCGGGTGCGCGGGTGCTGGAGGCCGGAGCCGGCTCTGGGGCGTTGACCTGCTCGCTGCTGCGGACGGTGGGGGAGCGCGGCGCCGTGACCTCGTACGAGGCCCGCACGGACCATGCCGAGCACGCCGCGCGCAACGTCGAACGGTTCTTCGGGGCTGTGCCGCCGAACTGGCAGCTGCGAGTGGCCGACCTGGCCACCCATCCCGCCGATCAGCTGATGGACCGAGCGGTGCTGGACATGGCCCGTCCGTGGGAATTACTGCCCACGGTCTCGGCCGCGCTGGTTCCCGGTGGGGTGCTCACCGTCGATGTGGCCGCCACCACTCAGCTGTCTCGAACCACCGAGGCGCTGCGGGAGGCGGGCTGTTACACCGAACCGCAGGCGTGGGAGACCCTGCTACGGCCCTGGCACGTGGTCGGCTTGGCGGTGCGTCCTGAACACCGGATGGTCGGTCACACCGCGTTCCTGCTCACCGCCCGCCGGCTGGCCGAGGGCGTCGTACCGCCGACCCCGCAGCGCAGGCCCAGCCGGTCGAACCGACGCCTGTAAATTGTTAACTTCGTGATCTGACAGGTCGTCGCACATCGTTTCCTCACGGTCTGGCGCGCAGTCCCGTAACGTTAACGGTCTGAGAATCCTTGCGGGAGGAGGAGGTGCCTCGTGGCGCACGATCATCCCAGTGACCGGACCGCCGGGGGTCGGGACCGTATCGACCCCACCTTGGCTGCCCAGATCAGAGTCCTCGAGGACGAGGTGACGCTGCTGCGTCGCCGCCTCAGCGAGTCCCCCCGGCACGTCAGGTTGCTAGAGGAGCGTCTCGCGGAGGCGTCCGCGTCGTTAGCACAGCTCACCGAGCGGAACACCAAGTTGGTCGAGACGCTGCGAGACGCCCGGGGCCAGCTCCTCGCTCTGCGCGAGGAGGTCGACCGGTTGGCCCAGCCGCCCAGCGGCTACGGGGTGTTCCTCGGCGATTTCGACGACGGCACGGTGGACGTATTCACCTCCGGTCGCCGGATGCGGGTAGCGGTATCACCCACGGTCGAGATCCCGGCGCTGCGCCGCGGACAGAGCGTGCGGCTCAACGAGGCGCTGACCGTCGTGGAGGCCGGCACGTTCGAGTTGACCGGCGAGGTCTGCGCACTGCGCGAGGTGCTCGACGGCGATCAGCGGGCACTGGTCGTCGGGCACGCCGACGAGGAACGGGTGGTGTGGCTGGCCGCGCCGTTGATCCCCGGGCCGGCGAATCCCGATGCCGTACCGCTCAAGCCGGGTGACTCCCTGCTGGTGGACACCAAAGCCGCCTACGCCTACGAACGGGTCCCCAAGGCCGAAGTCGAGGACCTCGTGCTGGAGGAGGTACCCGACGTCGGCTATGAGGACATCGGTGGCCTGTCCAACCAGATCGAGCAGATCCGCGACGCTGTCGAGCTGCCGTTCCTGCACGCCGACCTGTTTCGCGAATACGAGCTGCGCCCGCCCAAGGGCGTGCTGCTCTACGGTCCTCCCGGCTGCGGCAAGACCCTGATCGCCAAGGCGGTGGCCAACTCGCTGGCCAAGAAGGTGGCCCAGGTCCGCGGAGACGACGAGGCCAAGAGTTACTTCCTCAACATCAAGGGCCCTGAGCTGCTCAACAAGTTCGTCGGAGAGACCGAGCGACACATCCGGTTGATCTTCCAGCGGGCCAGGGAAAAGGCCTCGGAGGGCACCCCGGTCATCGTGTTCTTCGACGAGATGGACTCGATTTTCCGCACCCGCGGATCGGGGGTTTCCTCCGACGTCGAGACGACGATCGTGCCGCAGTTGCTCAGCGAGATCGATGGCGTGGAGGGATTGGAGAACGTCATCGTCATCGGCGCCTCGAACCGCGAGGACATGATCGATCCGGCGATTCTGCGCCCCGGACGCCTCGACGTGAAAATCAAGATCGAGCGGCCGGACGCCGAGGCGGCCAAGGACGTCTTCTCCAAGTACCTCAAGACGACGCTGCCTTTGCACGCCGACGACCTTGCGGAATTCGGCCACGATTATCAGGCCTGCATCCAGGCGATGATCCAGGGCACCGTCGAACGGATGTACGCCGAGAGCGAGGATAACCGCTTCCTTGAGGTCACTTATGCTAACGGCGACAAGGAGATCCTCTACTTCCGGGACTTCAATTCCGGTGCGATGATCCAGAACATCGTGGACCGGGCCAAGAAGAAGGCGATCAAGTCGGTGCTGGAAACCGGCCAGCCAGGGTTACGGATGACCCACCTGCTCGACTCGATCGTCGACGAGTTCGCCGAAAACGAGGACCTGCCCAATACCACCAACCCCGACGACTGGGCGCGGATCTCGGGCAAGAAGGGAGAGCGGATCGTCTACATCCGTACCCTGGTCACTGGCAAGAACGCCGACTCCGGTCGGGCCATCGACACAGCCACCAACACCGGCCAGTACCTGTAGTAACGTTGACCGCCTTCTGGATGCAGAACGCGGTCAAACGAATCCGATTCGGCACGTCCCGGATACAGAACGCGGTTCAACGCTCGCTCTAGGGCCCACAGTGAGAATGACGATTCACTGCACTGGGGCCGGCACAGGTGCCGTTGCAGTACCAGGGCGCCCTACGTGGACCTGGCCGCTGCCGAAGTTCTACGGCTGATTTCGTCCTGACCCACAAGCGGGTGCGGCCGTAAGCGCCATTCCCATCCTCAAGCCATCACCCACAGCACCCATCCTGCAATAGGGACCATCACGGCTCCCCACGTGAGGAGAATCCCACGCAGGGCACCCCCGCTCGGGTCATGCTCCGTGTCCAACTCCGGAAGACCAAAATCCATATACTTCCGGTCATCGCTCATTTCTTGACACCCCCGTGCATACTCTCCGCGTCGAACCGACAGCGTGGTCCTCGGCAGCCGCTTTCCGCAGTCGTCCGCTGCCGAGTCACTGGTAGCCAGGCCGGCTGGGCAATAAAGACCAAGTTCTAAGCAGGTCGGTGCCTTGCTGAATCGATACCCGCGACAATCTAGTCCTCCGCGACCGGCTCGACCTTCAGTCCTCTCACAACTGGTTACATCCGTTAGATCGCCTTGCTGAGCGATTTGTTACCCAGTTATGGCGATCTCACCATTTGTGACTGCATTGTCGCACTGCGCCACCGCATAAGAACCCGTATGTTCAGATACCAAATGCCGACACTGGCCGGTTTGCACCCGATGACGCATGTGTGTGATCGCCGGCACAGTATGTGAGGTCGTCGTCGTTTGTATGGATGGGCCGTAGGCGGCTTCGTGTCTGGGTCAGGTCACCAGC
>DASQVB010000098.1:0-10778 GCA_035640975.1 Pseudonocardiaceae bacterium | reverse complement strand
CGGCGATGCTCGCCGACAGCCTCAAACACGCCCTGAAACACGCACTGGCGATGGAGTACTCCACCCTGGCGCTGCAGGAGATGGCGATCCGGGACTTCATGGCCGGGCCGCAGGCGCTGTTCGACAAGCTACCCACGGCGCTGGGTGAAGTCCGGGCCCGCTGCGCTGATTTCACCGACGGGCAGGTGATGGATTCGCAAGATCTCCCGCTGCCGGCCGGTGGGCAGCTCGAGGTCCAGCGCATGCTCAAACCTCCCACCAACCCGGTCACCATCGGGGCGACCCTGCTCAAACGTCTCGCGCACCAGCTGCGCCCGGTCAATGCCACGGCCCAGCACCGCCCGCAGCTGGCGCTGGCCCGCTCCGACGCCCGGTGGTTCGTGCTCTCCGGGATGGACGGGGTCACCGTGTCCACCGCGGACGGCCGCGGTGTGACCTACCGCAAGCGGGACCCCCAGGCGTTCCGCTCAATGCTCACCCGTTCGGTGCAGCTACACCGGGAGTTGGCCCGAGAGTTCCCCCGACTGCGCAAGCGCTACCGTGACGCAGCCCCGGAACTTACCGGTCGGGCGGGCTGGAAGCGGGTATTCAACGCATGATGTTGGTGACTCAAGCGCTGCAACGACGATCCTCTAGCGATCACCGGGAGGTTGCGCTGATCGCTGCTGTGCAGCGCAAGATCGCAGCACCCCAGATGGTGGCCGCGGCTCACGGGCTGTCCCGTTTCGGTGAGCACGCCATGGGTTGGCTGGCGCTGGGTGCGCTGGGTGCGCTGGTCGACCGGCCACAGCGCCGGGATTGGCTGATCTCGGCGGCCACGGTGGCTGCAGCGCACGGGACGTCGATTGCCGTCAAGCGAGTGGTGCGCCGGCAGCGTCCGATCGATCCATCGGTTCAGGTGCTGGTGGGTACCCCGAGCCGACTGTCATTTCCCTCTTCGCACGCCACCTCCACCACCGCAGCCGCGGTTCTCTACGGTGGCCTGCTGCGCCGCCCGCTCAGTGCTGTGCTGGTGCCACCGATGCTAGTCAGCAGGCTGGTGCTGGGCGTGCACTACCCGACCGACGTTCTCGTGGGCTCCGCCCTGGGCGCCGCCATCGGCGCCGGGGTCCGTCAGCGACTTCTTGGGGCCTGAGCCCCTCTGAGAGGATGGCGATGACCGCCACAACCCAGCGGGACACCCTCGCCGGGCGCGGCAACCCGATCACCGGGTTGATCCGCACCATGCGGCCCCGGCAGTGGGTGAAGAACGTTCTGGTGCTCACCGCGCCATTCGCCGGTGGCTACATCTTCCAGTGGCAGGTGCTCACCGCGGTGGGGATCGCCTTTGTCGCGTTCTCGCTCGCCGCGTCCGGCGTGTACCTGGTCAATGACGTCAAGGACGTCGAGGCCGACCGGGCGCATCCGATCAAGCGCAACCGTCCGATCGCGGCGGGGGTGGTGGCACCGCAAGTGGCGCTGGCCCTCGCGGCGCTGCTGTTCGCGGCCGCGCTCGGGGTGTCCTTCCTGGCGTCGCCGGACCTGGCCTTGGTCACCGGGATCTACATCGGGGTACAGATCTCGTACTGTTTGTGGCTCAAGCACCAGCCGGTGGTGGACATCGCCATCGTCGCGTCGGGTTTCCTGTTGCGGGCCATCGCGGGCGGTGCTGCTGCGGAGATCGAGCTGTCCCAGTGGTTCCTGCTGGTGGCCGCGTTCGGGTCGCTGTTCATGGTAGCCGGTAAGCGCTACGCCGAGATCCGTCTCGCCGAGCGCACCGGCGCGAAGATCCGAAAGTCGCTGGAGCGCTACACCGCCTCGTACCTGCGCTTCGTGTGGACGCTGTCGGCCACCGTGCTGATCATGACTTACGGCCTGTGGGCGTTTCAACTCAGCCAGATCAATGACTCGCGCTGGCCGATCATCTCCCTGGTGCCCTTCGTGGTGGCTGTGCTGCGCTACGCCGTTGATGTCGACGGCGGCAACGGCGGTGAGCCCGAGGAGATCGCTCTCGGCGACCGCGTCCTCCAGGTCTTGGGCGGCTGCCTAGTCCTCACCCTCACCGCCGCCGTCTACCTTTAGCTGCCCCTTACCCGCCCTCTCCCCTCAAGTGCACCCTTCCTCCCGAACTCAACAGGAGAGCTGTTCGGGTGCCTTGCATGACTCTGCTGTCGGGTTCGGCAGATCGGGAGCGTGGTGCGTGGCCACGCATGGGTGAGCTCAAGAGAGAACAGGACGCCGGTCAACGGTAAGCGCATCACCCCCTACGGCGGTGGCTGGCCCGATCAAATGTCCGGAACCAGGCATGACGGTGAGGAACAGGTAGCTTTTCAGCGCGCACCCCGCCGGAGTACCTGAGCGCCTTCGCGCCAGGGGGCTCTGTCCGTGAACTCGACGCCGCCGACATTTAGCGCCGCTAAGACGTCTGCCCCGTCGAGTTCACGACGTTCGCCCTCCCTGTGGATGGCCCGTCTCCTGTGGACAGGGTCGGGTGCGCGGGTTGTTGGGGCGCGGTGCTGACGGGGACGTGGGGCAGGCTGTGTTCCATGATCGACGAGCTAACCTTAGGTCTCACCCCGTTCAGAGGGTCATCGGCTGTGCAACGTGGGCTGCTCACTGAGCGGGTGCTCCGTGGTCCCCGGTACCGCCGGCTCTTCCACGACATTTACCTGCTTGCGGACGCACCGGCCGATCTTGCTGCCCGGTCGTGCGGGGCGTCCCTCCTCACGCCTGGTCAGTGCGTGCTGTCTGGCTACTCGGCTGCAGAGCTACTCGGTGCGGGATGTGCACCAGTGGAAACGAACGCCGAGCTGACAGTGCCCGGCGGTGATTTCCGGGAGCAACCGGGTCTCACCATCCACCGTGATCTCCTTGCAGCCGACGAGATCACCGACTCCGGAGGCGTCCCTGTCACCACGGCGCTGCGCACGGCCTGGGACTTGGCGCGGTGGCTGCCGACGGTGGAGGCGGTGGTGGCGATGGACGCGCTAGCGAGGGTTGGTCGGTTCGCTCCCCCCGCCGTGCTCCGGATCCAAGGCCGCTACCCACGGTCCCGCTGGCGCCGTCGGGTGCCCGGAGTGATCGACCTCGCTGACCCCCGAGCCGAGTCACCGATGGAGACACGCTCTCGACTCGTGCTCGTACTGCGCGGACTGCCGCGTCCCGAACTGCAGTACAAGGTGTACGACGAACTCGGTGAGTTCATTGCTCGTCTCGACATGGCGTATCCGTGGCTGAAGCTGGCGATTGAGTACGACGGCAGGGGCCACGTCACCGCGTGGCAGCAGGAGGTGGACGCCCGACGTCTCAACAAGTTGGATGAGTGCGGCTGGTCGGTCCGTCGCTTCACTTCAACAGACATTTTCCGCACTCCCGACGCCATGGCAGTCCAGGTGCGGGAAGCCATCGTACGCCGCGCTCGCCGCTAAACGTCGTGAACTCAACGGCACCGACATTCCTGCGGGCCGCAACGTCGGTGGCGTCGAGTTCATGGGGCTCAGATTGGGAGGCGGCGGAAGATCGGGCGCGGGACGTGACGCAGGACGGACATCACGTATCGCATGGGGGCCGGGGCCCAGGCCTGCTCGCGGTGGTGCGCCACGGCGTCGGTGATCACGTCGGCGACCTGCTCCGGGGTGACCGCCAGCGGGGCTGTTTTCATACCCGCGGTCATCTTGGTGCGCACGAACCCAGGCCGGATCACCGAGACGCAGATCGCGGACGGCCGTAGCGCCTCGGTGAGACCGGTGTAGAAGGCATCCAAGCCGGCTTTGGTGGCGCCATAGCTGAAGTTGGAGCGCCGAGGCCGTTCGGCCGCGGCGGAGGACAGCGCGACCAGCGCACCGTGGCCCTGCCGTTGCAGCGCGTTGGCCAGCAGCACCCCGACCGACACCGCGCCCACGTAGTTGACCTGGGCGAGCTCGACCGCGGTGGTGTGATCGGTCCAAGCCTTCTCCTGGTCGCCGAGCAACCCAAAAGCGACCAGGGCGACGTCGATGTCACCGTCGGCGAAGGCTTTCTCGATCATCTCCGGGTGCGACGCGGTGTCCACCGCGTCGAAGGGCAACGTCACCACCGTGGCGCCTACCCGATCCAGCCGCGCCGCAGCGGCGTCCAGCCGCTCGCTCGGGCGGGCCGCCAACACCACCCGCAGCGACCGCCGGGTGGCGTAGCGCTCCGCGGTGGCCAGCGCGATCTCGGAGGTGCCGCCGAGCAGCAGCAGGGACTGGGGGTTGCCTACAGCGTCAATCACAGAGTCTCTCTTTTCACAGCTCAAGTCTCCTGGAGAGGTCGGAAGCGAAGATGCCATCCGGGTCGGCGGCGGCGCGGACCTTGCGCCACTCGTCGATCCGCGGGTACATCCGGTGCAGGGTGGCCGCGGAGGTCCGAGACTCCTTGGCGAGGTAGAGCCGTCCGCCGGCCTCGAGTACCTGCTCGTCGAGCCGGTCGCAGAACTCGGCGAGGCCCCGGCGGACCGGGAAATCCACAGTGATGGTCCAGCCGGGTTGCGGGAACGACAGCGGCGCCTGGCTGGCCTCGCCGAAACGTTTGAGCACATTGAGGAATGACACGTGCCCCGAGTGCGCGACCTGCTCCACGATCCGGCGGAAGGTGTCCTGCGCCCCGAAGGGCACCACGAACTGGTACTGCAGGAAGCCGTTCGGCCCGTACGCCCGGTTCCACTCGCCGATCATGTCCAGCGGGTGGTAGAAGGCGGTCAGGTTCTGCACCTCGTCGCGACGGCGCTTGGGTGCCTTGCGGTACCAGGCCTCGCTCAGCGTGCCAAAGATCGCCCGGTTGGCCAGACCGTTGGGGAACACGTTCGGCGCGGTGAGCAATTGTGGCGCGTCGAAGGCCAAGGGGGCGCGGCGCAGCTTCGGTGGCAGCTCGTCACGGCGGGCCATGCTGCCGCGGGTGAGCACCGCGCGGCCCAGCTTCGCACCCGTCGAGATGGCGTCGAACCAGGCGGCGGAGTAGTCGTAACGGTCATCGGAGCCGTCAGTGAGCAGCGCCATCAACTCGTCGAGGTTGGCCGTGCGGTCGGTGTCGACGATGAAGTACGCCGATTCGACGTGGGTGAGCGCGATGGTGGCGCGCACGATGATCCCGGTCAGCCCCATGCCGCCGACGGTGGCCCAGAACAGCTCGTCGTCGGGGGTCAGCGTACTCACCGCGCCGTCTGCAGTGACCAGGTCGATGGCGCGGACGTGGTTGCCGAAGGTACCTGCGGTGTGGTGGTTCTTGCCGTGGATGTCGGCCGCGATCGCGCCGCCCACGGTGACCTGCCGGGTACCGGGTAGCACCGGCACCCACAGCCCGAAGGACAGCGCGGCGCGCATCAGCGCATCGAGGCTGACTCCGGCGTCCACCACGGCCAGGCCACTGCCTGCGTCGATGGAGTGGATCCGGTTGTGCCCGGTCATGTCGATGACCAGCCCGCCCGCGTTCTGTGCCGGATCACCGTAAGAGCGTCCCAGCCCGCGAGCGATCACTCCGCGCTCTCCGGGATCGCGGACGGCTTGCTGGATTGCTTCGACGGTGGGGTTCGCCAATACTCGCGCACAGGTCGGCGCGGTGCGGCCCCAGCCGGTAAGGGTGCGAATGATGGTCTCAGGCATCGGCGCCGAGGCTACCGACCGCCCGACACGCAGACATGTCGGGGCCGGACCTGACTACTGGGACGTTCCCGGTCCCGATGACCGCCACTTGCTCGTTGTTGCCGGTGATGCAACGTATCGACACGCGATCCCAGTTCTCGCCATGAACTCCTGCCAGGCGCGATGCTCGTGTTGTTCTCATCCGCGGTAGTTGAGGTACTCATCGAACACGATCACGCTTCCGGGTCGTAGCCGAGGACCGACGTGCTGGGGGGATGGTGGCTGCCGACGAGTAGAGGTCTGCATCCAGATGCAGGAACGCCACCGGTCTGGTGATTGGCGAGAAAGTCAGCGAGCGTGTCGTTGAACCATCCGACGACCAGCTTCGCGCCCCGGGACATCGGGAAGCTGTCCGGTCGCGAATGTGCCCGCTGGGATGTTCGAGCACCAGTCCTCAGGTAGGCCTTGAAAGGAATCGAATCGAAAACTTGGTCGTGCTTGCGCGCATTGGCGATCACTGTGAGCGTATAGCCCTGGTACACGTCGAACTCTAGTGCCATTCCCTCAGACGGGGCGAGGGACAGCGCATGTTCTAGTGTCATGAGCGGATCATCGAAAGCGTGCGCTGTCGGCATCATCGCACGAACAAGCGTGCACTGGACGCGGCCGCCTCCCGATCATCTCCTGCCCACAAGTCGCGCCGGGAACGAAACCCCCACTTGCTCTACGGCCTTGAGTACGCGTTCAATTCCGGCGGTGAGCGCAGTCTCGTGTTCGCGACGGTGCGCGGCGACGACGTCGTCCACAACCTGCAACAGTCGCTCTCTCAATCGACCGACGGAGCCGGCTCAGCAACACGGCGAACCCTCAGCGAGTATCGAAGAGCCGCTGCCAGTTCTGCCTGCTGGTCAACTCGGGCATGGCGGCCTGGTACCTGCGCCGTAGCGCAGGTCCTTCGCGCACGAGGCGGGCGATCACGCGCACGCCCCGGATGCCCAGTTTCACCATCGTGTTGCGGTCGAGGCGGACGACCCGCACACCGTGCTGCGAAAGGTCTGTGACCACCGCCGTCTCGAACAAAGACACGTGCCACCAGTGCGCGTCGCGGGCGCTGACTGCGGCTATGTCGCGGGGTTTGCGGAGGAACTGCCAGATCAACCGCTTGGTGAGGACCAGACGCGGCTTCGAGGGTGTCGGTCGCGCCGCGGTGATCGGCATCGCCGTTGAGGGGATGCCGGGGATTCCGTGTGCGGGATGGCGGGTCGTCTCGGGATACTCCGCGCGGAGCTTGCGCACAGCGGCGGCCGCTTCGATACCAGCATCGAGCAACACCTCCGGTCCGGCCAGGAAGTCTCCACGGCCATGATCAAGGTCGCTGCCAGGCCGTACCGCATCGACACAATGTAGAGCAGCAGTTCCTTCAGCAAGAACCGTGCCGTGTCGGTCCGGTTGGGCCGACCGTGCAGCGCGTGGACGATCAGCGAGTTGCGTAGGTTGAAGTAGCGATACCAATCATCCCAGTCCTTCCAATGGAAATCCGCATGCCAGATTCCGGCACCGGGAAACGTCACCGTAGGATAACGGTGGGTGCGGGCCCGTAATCCGTACTCAATGTCATCCCACTGGAAGAACATCGGCAGCGGATAGCCGATTGCGGCGACGACTTCGGCGGGAATGAGGCAGGCTCACCAGCCGTTGTATTCTGCGTCCCCCCGGATGTCCTGGCGCTTTTTGATCAGGTCTGATTGGACGAGTGCGTCCCTAACGGGCAGTCCGGGTCGCAGAATCGACAGGTCCGTGGCCTCCGCTCCTACGTGCAACTGGTTCGGATGCAACAGGTAAGCATCTGGCCACCGACGATGGTGGGTGCGATCGCGCAGTTGGCGAAGGTTGTGAGCCGGACCACTGTGTCGGTTCCAGCATGATGTCGTCGTCCATGAACAGAATATGTGCATGGTCAACTGGGCTGACCTCTGTTGGATTGACCTCCGTGGCCTCGTACAGGCCACGGGTGAAGCCGCCGGCGCCTCCTAGGTTGGATTGCCTGAGGTAATGCAGCTTCGGACCCAGGGTTCGCCCTACCTCAGCGAATCCTGGGCGGGACTCAACGGTGTCATTGCCCTGATCGACGACGTAGACGGTGTCCACGATGGACAACGCGGTATCGTCGAGGGACAGTGTCTGCAGGGTGTGCAGACAGTCGTCGGCGCGGTTGTAGGTGCAGATCACCACTGCGGTTCGACGATCCCGCGCGGGCCTGGCCACCGACCAGTGGACCGTATCGAGCACGAGCGCGGCCTCGCCGGTGGATGCCTCCAGCCACATCGCCCCGCCGTCGACGAACCTGCCGATACGCGCGCTGAGCCGCACCTGCTCATGCTGCGCGCCCTCGACCATGACGGTGGCGACCGTTCGCGCGTCGCCGGCGCTGTCCGACGCGCGAACGGTGATCCGGCCCGTGCCTCGGACGATCGCGCTGACCTCGACCTGCGTAACCTCGGTCCATCGTTGCCAGTAACTGGCCGGGAATCGCCCGAAGAAGGCGTTGGTGGACAGCTGGGCGTGCGGCTGGATGACCACCCGTTCTCGTGCGCGTTCGATGACTCCGTCGGTACTGCACGAGTAAAGATCATCGGGTGCCTCCGGGAACGAGGCAGCGAAGAATGTGCGCTGGGCGAGCCACTGCACCTGGTCGGCCGTTCCATGCCGATGGTCGCGCGCCTCCCGATCAAGCATGCGGCGAGCCTCTCGGTGGGATGCCCCCGCAATTTCGCCGTGCATATTGAAGGTTCATGCCACGCCCGTGTCCAGTTAGCTGGACGATAGGCTCTGGCGGCTTGGATCACTCAGTCGGGTTGTTAACCGTATATTCAGTTACGGAGTGTCGCTCGTGTGACCGGTGTGTTGCTGCAGTGGTATGTATCCCGGTGTAACGCATAGTCGGTCAGGTGCAGGGCGCCCCAGTCGATGTCGGGATGGCCGGCTAGCCGGGTGGGTACCTCGTAGAGCCGACCGAACGGACGTAGCGCGGCGAAGGCGCCACCCTGGCTCTGATCCGTGGTGATCGCCGACAACCGGGCGTGGCGGCGCGGCGCCTCGATCACCGCGCGCGGAGCGGAAGCCAGCCCGTCGGCCACCCCGGCGATGTCCCGCACGCAGGGGAACAGGAACGCCTGCGGCCAGCTCACCAGCACCGGCCCGCGGTGGGCCAAGAACTCGTTGAGGCCGATCACGGACCGCAGCCTGGGGCCGGTGACGGCCAACCAACCGTCCGGGTCGCTGGTGGCGTCCACCGCGCGGATCCGGATTCGGTCGGCGCCGGACGGGATCTGGTCGGCATCGAGTCCGATGGACCGCCAGGGCCGGTAGTTCAGCGGGCCGTTCAGACGGTCCTGGTCGGGGCGCACCCGGTCCAACGGTGAACGGTGGCCCAACGTGGTGACGCCGGTAGTGCCGGCTCGTCCGAACTCCAGGACCAGCGTGTTGCCGCCGTCGGTACGGCCGGAAACGGAGACGGCCACCCCACTGGTCGGGCCGAGCGCGGGCATCGTGAACCAGGCGCTGGTCAGAGTTCCTTTGCCCTGCGGTCCGCCGACCAGGCTTCCCCACAGCTGGGTGGACATTCCGGTGCCAGGTGGGTTGGGCGGGGGTGAGTTGGGGCCGAAACCGGCCAGGTTGGCGAACCCGTCCAGCTCTTCGAGCGGGGTGGCCGGTACCAGCACGTCACCGTCGGGCAGCACCTGGATGTCATCGGCCAGGCCGCACGCGGGTCCACTGCTCAGCCGATGCAGGTTGATCAGCGCGAGCGAACCCGTTGGCCGACGTACCGGCGCGGCCAGGAATGAGGTGAGCAGCACGGCCACCGCTGTGCCGGCCGCTGCCACCGCAAGTACGGCCGGCGCGGCAACCAGCGCTGGTCCGACGCGTACGGTTTCACGGCGCGTGCGTTGAAGGGCGTAGCCCAGCACCAGCGCGCCGACCCACAGCAGCGGGGAGTCCAGCGGTATACCGATCGGGCGCACCGGACCGGCCGCCCACGGCACGTCGTACACCGCCGGTTGCCACCAGGCGTTCGGACCCGAGAAGGCCAGCCCGGTCGCCGCAGCCATCGCAGCGCCGCCGGCCAGGCCGATTCCGCGGGTTACCCGGTCGGTGTCCGGTGCGCGGGCGCACCGCAGCAGCACCACCACGGCCACCACCAGGAAGGACGCGAACAAGCCGGCCATGGCGCCGAAGTGATGAGACCACTTGGAGGGCGTGAGCCACAGCAGGGCAAGCGCGGTGACCACTACTGCGGCCAGCCGAGCGGCCGATGTGCCGGCTCCGCCGAGATCGGCTCGGCGGACCAGGAACAGCAGCCCGATAACCGGCAGCAGCGCCAGCGTGAGCAGGACCGGGATCCGTTTGGTGGCGGTGCCGTCCTGGTCGTTACCGAGCAGGAAACGGTACCGGTCCGGCTCCTGGTACCAGGCCAGCGACGGTCCGAAGTCGGTGTGCCAGCGGGTGGCTGTCACCAGGCCGTGCCAGGTCTGGTCGGCGAAGACGACCGTGAGGCCGACCGCGCCGATGCAGCACAGCAACGTCATGCGGGCCAGCACGTCGGCCCGGCCGCGCGCTGACGCGCCGAGGATTGCGGCGACGCGGGGTGCGAACACCAGGATCGGGGCGGCGACCAACAGCCCGCTCGGGCTGGTCGTGACGGTCAGCCCGGCGATCAGCGCGGCCCAGCCCACTGTGACCAGCCTGCGAGCGCGCCACAGCAGCGCCAGCACACTGGTAACGCCCAATGCCACGTACGGCTCGGGGCGCACACCGAGGTTGAACGGTAGCCACGCGGCGAGCAGGCACACCGCGGCCAGCAGCCGGATCCGGACGGTACCCGCCACCGCGGGCAGTGCCGCCCCGAGTACACCCCGGCTGACCACGAACCAGGTCACGATGGCCAGCGCGGTGCTGGGCAATCTCAGCCACAGCGGCGCCAGGCTGACCTCGGTCAGCGGCGCAAGCAGCTGCTGAGTCAGCACGAACGGTGTCTCGGAGGCGTTCCACCAACGGTAGTAGTTGCCGACGTTGCCGGTCTGCGCGGCGTTGCGGGCGATCGTGGTGGCGAAGCCGTCGTCGTCGGTCAGCGGACCGATGATCGCCCAGCCGGCGAGCACACCGAGCACCCCCAGATCGACCCACGCGGTGCGCCAGCACCAT